>CAYGNZ010000020.1:14908-17270 GCA_964351345.1 uncultured Bdellovibrionales bacterium
GGAAGATGGTTCCAATGAACTTGAACGTCCTGCTCCACACGCAGCGGAAGCGAACAAGAGAGACAAAAAAATTACCAGGCGGAAGAGGGTTGGGGCTCGGGTAGAGAAGTTTTGCATGAGGAAATGATAGGGACAATTCTCGTGGCAATCAAGCTTTTTACTAAGTTTCTCGTTAAATCCAGGGCGAAAAGGCTCCTAGAATTCAAGTGATTCTCTTGCGATGAGAGGCTGCACCTCCGTTCTGGACGCAATGGATGAGTCCACGTAAGGTTGGAAAAAATCGGGCGCAACGAATAATGGCCGCAAGCATTTGGAGATACCGGTGAAGAATTCTACTCTACTAATTTTAGTTCTTTTTGTTTTTTCCAGTTGTGCGCCAATGCGCGTCGAGGAATTCGAGGGTACAACGCCAGAGTTTCTTATCGAGGAGTATTTCTCTGGGTACACAAGAGCTTGGGGGGTGGTGTATGATCGATCAGAAAAGATGATACGCCAATTCACGGTAGATCTTAATGGCACCTGGGATAAAGGTGTGCTCGTCCTTGAGGAGGACTTCGAGTATTCCGACGGAGAGACAGATCGGCGCGTCTGGACAATTAAGAAGCACGACGCACATACCTATCAAGGAACGGCCGACGACGTGGATGATGTTGCTATCGGGAAGCGCTACGGGAACACGCTACACTGGAATTATGTGCTGAACCTCAAGGTTGATGATGGCACTTGGAAAATTCGTTTTGACGATTGGATGTTTTTACAAAAAGATAACGTACTGTTCAATCGAGCTGTCATGAGCAAATTCGGCTTCAAGGTCGGTGAAGTATTACTCTTTTTTAAGAAATAGCTTTGCGTGTCAAAAATATTTTTTGCTATCGAGACCGAGCAGCGCTGCATACTTTTGGAGATGGTTCCGTCCTAGAGGAGATTGAGAATGTTGTTATCGAACACGAAGCACTCTGCAAGAAAAACTACTTTTCGCTACGCACGTTTTTCAATTCATCTCGCTTCATGGGCCCTGCTTTGTATTTGCGTGCTGGCCTCAGAAGTTCTGGCCCAAGTGCCGGGCTACGCCTATCAGGAAGTATCTTCAAAAGGAAATTTTTATCGTCTGATCACTGGGGGTCTTGGCTCATTCGTCATGTTTTTTATGGGGCTGGGAGGAGTTGCCGCATTGTTTCTGACTCGACGCGGTGCTCGTGGGGAAGGCGTGTCCCTTGCGGGAGTCGCGATGCTGCTTATTGCAATAGGAATATTTGGCTTACGGGTGTTGATTCAGGCAGGAGCCCTGGGACACGAATACATCGAGTGGTAGCGTGCCGATAGTTCATCCCCGCCTTGAATCAGAGCTCGATACCGTACAGTGTTTTGAGAGCTTCAGGTTTGCAAGCGAGACTTCTTGAACTTTCAACTCTTCTAGAAACCGTGACCAGTCAAACGTTGCCCCGGGATCCGTTTTCCGTCCCGCAGGTATCGCGATATCGTCATGACCACAGACATAGCGGATTGGATGTCTCCGAAGTATATCCTTAATGAGTTCACTCAAGGCCTTGTACTGCGCATCGTTTACCTGCTCTTGTTCGTGGCATATGAGTTCAATGCCGATACTGAAGTCGTTTACTCCAGGCCGTGACCCCTCATCTGTTTCGAGACAACTCTCTCCCGCGTGCCACGCTCGTTCGCCCTCCTGCACGAAGCGCCAACAGCTTCCATCTCTTCCGATAAGATAATGGCAGCTAACTTCAGCACTCTCTAACGTTGCGATGCAGTTTTCAATCGAGTGGGGATCTTTGCCGAGACAGGCGGACATCGAGTGAATGACCAACGTATCTACCACGGCCCATGCGGGACGTTGGTTGGAGTGCACGCTTAGATGAGATTGGTGTATCAATGTCATTAGAATCACATATGAGGCGTGACAAAGGGGTAAAAACTGTCGGCACGTGTTTTCGCAGTTTCACTTCTAGGCATCCAAACCATAGCCTAAAAGTGGGAGGTGGATCGAGCGCTATTTGGGTCTCGCGAATTTCTATGCGCCGCGCCGGGAGGCGGAATACTGTGTATTAGAAAGTGTTCTCAGGCGGACCTTCTTTCTTTTTCCCTCGATTGTACTTTTCGGCAAGAGCGATACATTTCGGCTTTTCTTGATTGGATTTACAATATTCAGCAAGAGTACCATGGCCGCGACCTCGTTTGATACTACGTGGCGAGCAGCGTTTTTGGTCCGGATTCTTTGCACAAAATTTTCGTAAGATTTTTGCGCGACGTTTGTCTCTTTCTCGTCGCTTCACACACTTTTTGGAGTGGGGATTCTCTACACTAACCTGCTCACCACGCCATCCTTTCGAGCGCTTTTCTCGTTGAA
>CAYGNZ010000021.1:0-3368 GCA_964351345.1 uncultured Bdellovibrionales bacterium
AAAAGTCTTTTGACCCTTTACATAATCATAAAACAAGTAAACAGAATGAGGATGTTGTTAAGAGGCTTGATATTATTTTAAGTGAAGGAGATTATAAGCAAGCTCAAAAAAGACTTGAAAGGGAGGGGTTATCTTCCAATAAGAGGAATTATAATGTCTTAAAGCCAGATAAGCAGAGTCCTACAGTTATGACAATTCCAGATGATTACGTTCATTACAATTCTCCAAGAGCATTAACAGTTCGAGAAATGGCTCGTCTGCAATCCTTCGATGATTCTTTTGTTTTTCAGGGTAAGAGATCAACAGGCGGGAATAATAGAAAAACAGAATTACCTCAATTTACACTTGTAGGGAATGCAGTTCCCCCATTATTGGCGCGGGCTATTGCTTCAGAGATTTTAAAGAACATAAAGTAGATTACCAAAATTGTTTGATAGCTTCAAGCTCAATAAACCAGTCATTGTAAGACATGACAGTATTGCTATTTTGAAGACGTGTGTCAATTGCTGGAGCAAAAATTACAAACTTAACTCCATTCTTTTTTGCTTCGGAAAGTTTAGTACTGTTTTAAAGTAAGGCCGTACCAAAACTCGGATCTCAGACTATGCCGAAAGCAACACAAAGCTCAAGTCGACTGCCCGCCTATTTCGTCCATTTGTTCACGGCAAGTGGTGCGTGCATGGGGCTTCTCGCCTTAGCAGCAATTACAAAAAACTCTCTTCAGCTCGCCTTTGTTTGGATGGGTCTTGCCGTGTTCGTTGATGCGATTGACGGAGCGATTGCGCGCAAAGTGAAGGTAAAGATAAAAACTCCAGAAATTGACGGCGCGCTGTTAGATATGATTGTTGATTTCTTAAACTACGTAATCGTGCCTGCAGTTTTCTTGCTTCAGACAGATCTCCTGCCAAGTGTCCTGCGGCTGCCGCTATGCTCTGCGCTCATTCTTCTTTCCGCACTACAGTTTAGTCACAAAGATGCTAAAACAGAGGATGATTATTTTCTCGGCTTTCCCAGTTACTGGAATATTGTGGTGTTTTATCTCGCGGTGCTTCAATTCTCGCAGACGATAAACGTTCTCATCCTTTCGTTCTTGCTGCTCCTGACTCCGATTCCGCTTGTCTATCTCTACCCCAGTAAAATGACAGAGCTTGCAGGTTCACGGGCGCTGAAAAACGTATTTCTCAGCCTCACCATTGCGTGGGGTCTTAGTATTGCCGTACTACTCCTGCAATATCCTCAGCCCAATTCGCTGCTGCTGATACTGAGTCTAGCCTATGTGGCGCTCTATTTTGAGAGAAGCTTTGCGGCCAGTCGGAAGCGTTGGGCAGAGCAAGGTGGCTAATCAAGATCTCCGTCTTCTTTAATTTTGATATCTTCGTAAGGTGCAGTTTTTCGACGGTAGAGTTCGAGTTGAATGCAGCTTAGTACACCAACCGCCTCATTATGATCGGAGTAGCGCATTTGATCTCCGTACACTTTTTCTAACAAGAGACTGACAATGTAGTTGATATGGCCGGGGCGTTTCGCTCGATCCTCAGGGATAAGCCCTGCAAGTTCGTCAACAATGGCACGATAGGCACCGCGATCAGCTTGTGGAATGTATGGCATGGGAAGCTCCTTCGTTACTGTTTGCTCATACCAGGCTAGCATGAGGAGCTACAGTAAATCGAAGGTTATTGATTGTTGTTTTTGGTAGGAACCGCTGATTGGATTTTCAGCACTTTACTCCCCTTCGCCTCACCTGCAATACCGCGAAACTTTAAGCTGCCTTCGACATACACCTTTGCAGCTTCATCAGCGGCAGTGGAGAGTTCAAGAATATCACCCACCTCAAGCGCGAGAATATCTCGCACCTTCTGTTTGCCTTGCGCGAGCTCGACGCGCACAGTGACGTGCGCGTGGGAGAGTTGTTCGGAAAGCCGAGAGTCTGAAGAGTTCTTCTCAGAGTAATTAGTAGTCACTGCACCTTTCTCAAGCTTCTCTCGCACGGGAGCGAGTAAGGAAAATGGTAGGCAAATAGTCATGGGAAAGCTCTCGGTACCGAGTTCTACTTCAAAGCGCAGTACTGCCACATTTTCACTTGCAGTAATTGCCTGTAGTGCAAGCGGGTTTGATTCACTGGAGATGTAGATATTCTCTACATCTTTCACCGGGGTCCAAGCCTCGGTGAAGCAGTCAAGTGCAAGTAAGGCAACTTTTGTAATCAGACGTTGTTCAATGGCGCTTAGCTCTCGATTGACGTTCGCCCTCGTTTTCGAAGGCATGCCGCCTGCACCAAAAAGAATCTCTACGAATTGATGCACAAGTGGATTGGAAAACACGAGTAACGCTTGCGAAGGTAGCGGGTTGAGTCGGAACAAATGCAGATTGCTCGGCAACTCGAGAGTTTTGTAAAACTCCGAAAAACGACAGAACTGGATTTCTTTTACTTGCGCGCTGCTGACTCGCCCAAGATGCGTAGAGAGCGCTGAGCGAAATGCGCGTGAGTAACGCTCAGCAACCATTTCTAGTCCAGGAAGTTTGCCGCGTTTGATTTGCTCAACCGCCGCAATCTCGACGGGACGAACCGCAGGCTGCTCATCAAGCGCATCTGCTGCCAATGTGGCCGCTTGGCTCTCCAGGAGGAGCTTTTGTTCGTCTTCTGTTAATTGGGTATCCATCAACTAGGATATCGACATTTTTCCAATTAACCTTGACTCAGGCCGGGGGCACGCGGAAGATGCGTCTAGGACGCAGAACGGGAGGATACTGTAATGAAATACTGCTTTAAACTTGCCGCATTAGCTGCTTGCAGTTTTTTGCTAAGTGCTTGTCTCTATACCAACGTTAAGGGACCTCTTGATACCAATGTGGACTCAACCCAGCTAGGTTCAAAAGTCGGTCGAGCAAGTGCAAAGTCTTTCCTTTTTCTTTTCGCCACGGGCGATGCTTCCACTGAAGCGGCTGCACGAGACGGCGGTATCACCACGATTACCCATCTCGATGCGGAACAAGAAATCATCTTCTTTGGGTTCTATACCAAAACAACGACAATCGCCTACGGTGATTAATGATGAAGAGACTCTTGCGTCTTTGCTCCTTAGCACTGTGCTTTCTTAGCTCCTCCTGCGGCCTTGTCGGGGGAACCCCTATCGGCTTGCTCTACACGGATGTCACCGTGCCGTTTAGTCTCGATATGAATAACACACCAAATCCTGCAGAGATCCGGGACAGTCAAGCAAGTCGCCAACGACTCAGTGAACCGCTCAGTGGTCTAGATATTCGAGTAGAAGTAGAAAGCACGGCGTTTGGCGATGCGATGAAGAAAGGCGAAATTACCACGATTTACTACGCTGATATTCGCAAACAGAGTGTGCTCCTTGGCCTCT
>CAYGNZ010000021.1:3378-17141 GCA_964351345.1 uncultured Bdellovibrionales bacterium
AATTATTCTTCGTGGAAATTAGTGCACGGTCATCTTGAGCAAGACAAGTTCCACACAAACAGAAAGCAGCAATATCCAGGCAAGTCGACTCAGACGCTCCTTATACAACACCAGTGCAAGAAGCGTGGTGAACACCATCATCGTGCCTAGCACTGCGGTAGCAATGCCAATTGGACCAATAGAAACGGCATAGGCGTAGCAACCGGTACCTATCACCGTCGGGGAACTCGCTACTCCAAGCAAAAAAAACTCACGCCCAGAGAGTGTACTGAGTGATTGCACGCGCTGGGGTGAACGAAGCACGACTATTGCTAAGGCGACAAAGCCAATCAGGCTCTCCCAAAGATAGCCGACAATAAGTGGATGAGATTGGCGGGAGGCAATACCAACGAGGGTGTAGCCAACGCTAATGAAAATACCAAAAAGTGCAGCAGCGATCATACCCCGTGGAACATGGTATTCTAGCGGCAAGACCCCACTACTACGAGTGGCACCAAGCGCCAGGACACTGAGCACAATTAGTAGCAGTAAAACACTTTGTGAGAGGGAAATACTTTCTCCAAGAAAGAGCACACCAATGCCAAGCGTTGAAGCGGTGGCAAAGCCCATACACGCGGCTGATGCAATGCCGATTGGTAGATATCGATACGCTTTTGCTGAACTCCAGTTTGCAAGTGTTGCAACGAATGCAGCAATGAGTACAGAGGGGAGAATCATTTGAATTGTAGAAAACTGCTCGCGCGCGACAAACAAAAGCAAAGGAGACATGCTTACGGCTAGCGAAAGACCGCGATAGGATACGGCAGAAAGGCAGTCCATCTTCCGGTAGTAGCTCGCCATCAGCGTTGCTTGGAGCGCGTAACCAAATGTTGCGGCGATACAGAGAAGGAAGAAAAATCCGCTTATCTCGGCTGGCATACAGTTGCTTTGCTAGGGGATGCTGAAGAGAGAAGATTAAGAATCGGTAAAATCATCAACGGCTTTGCCGACTCTTCGTGCTTTTCTACTACTTCGACGCAGAGAACGGCTTAGTTTTCTCCCGCGACGTCGAAGAGAGACTGGCAGAAGCGGCAGCAGGGCATCGAACAGCCGCGTGGCGCTGCGAGCTTTCTCCTTGAGTTTTCTCGATATTTTGCGAATCACAAAGCCTCTTTTTTGAGAAACAAGGCAATAAACAACCTTCAACAGCTTTGTTATGCAGTAGACTCAGAAAAACGCGCAAAAGACATTGAGAGCAAACACGGCGAGATGTCTGCCTAGGAACTACCGATTTCGCTTACGTGCCTTTCGTTTCGCTTTGTTTTTCTTACGACTACTTGAGCGTTTTGATTTATCATCAGCAGCAACTTTGGTTGGCGCGTAATCTTCTTTACTCGCCTCATAGCGCGGCTCATTTTTCTGAGCTCTTCGACGCTGCTTACGATTTAAACCATCTGCGACTTCCGCATTCTCGTTCTGCTCTTCCTCAGCAGGTGGAGCATCATGAATCTCTTGTGCCGCTGCTTCACGTAGTCGCTGTAGCTCACGTTCCTTTTCTTCGAGCTCTTCAAGCTCATCTTCTGTGGGAAGCTCAGGAATGAAAATGTTTTGCAGCACCGCAGAGCGAACAACGGTAAGCATGCCGTTGAATAGCTCGTACGACTCACGCTGATACTCATGAAGTGGGTTTTTCTGCGCGTAGCCTCGCAGTCCTATACCTTCTTTGAGCTGATCCATGTTAGTCAGATGCTCTTTCCAGTAATAGTCAAGCGCCTGGAGATGAACGATTCGCTCAAGCTTCTCCATTCGTTCTGCACCAAATCTCTGTTTCCGTTCTTCGTAGCGTTGCTGCGCTTGCTCTTGGAAGTAATCAAAAAGCTCCTGGGCAAGCCCCGTACCCTCGGACTCTTGTTTTTCAATCCACGGAGCGGGCGAGAGATCCATACCAAATTGTGAATTAAATTCGGTGAACATCCCCTCCACATCCCAGCTTATTACGGGCTCTTTTTCATTCGCTCGCAGCAAGACGATTTGCTCAATCACATCACCAACCATTTCACCAATGGTCTGCTCTGGATTTTCGTCCTCGTGAAGAATTTTTTCGCGCTGATTGTAGAACACCTCGCGCTGCTTGTTCATCACATCGTCATATTCGAGCAGGTGTTTTCGAATATCAAAGTGGTGCCCC
Organism: uncultured Bdellovibrionales bacterium; assembly: GCA_964351345.1. Classification (GTDB taxonomy): domain Bacteria; phylum Bdellovibrionota_C; class UBA2361; order SZUA-149; family SZUA-149; genus SZUA-149. Next base: position 5,546 of record CAYGNZ010000021.1, read on the forward strand.
TCAACTTTCTTCTGTGCGTTCTCAATCGCTCGAGCAACAAGCGCACCTTCAATTGCATCTTCCTCACGAAGTCCCACTCTGGACATGATCGCTTGCATGCGCTCGCCACCAAATCGCTTCATCAAATCATCTTCGAGTGAAACGTAGAAACGGGAGCTACCGGGATCTCCTTGACGACCAGAGCGTCCTCGAAGCTGATTATCGATTCGTCTCGATTCGTGGCGCTCTGTGCCAAGAATATGCAGTCCACCGGCATCGAGTACTTTTTGCTTTTCTTTGACGCACTGCGCTTTGAACTGCTCTTGAACTTCTTTAAATTCCTCGTTCTCTGGATCGTGGTAGCCGAGCTCTTCAGCCGCGAGGAACTCTGGATTACCACCCAACAAAATATCAGTCCCTCGACCGGCCATGTTTGTTGAAATAGTCACGGCACCTACACGACCAGCTTGGGCGACAATTTCTGCTTCACTTTCGTGGTGCTTAGCGTTTAGAACGTGATGAGGAATCTTAAGCCCTTGAAGTAGCTGACTTACCATCTCTGACTTTGCGATACTTGCGGTACCGACAAGCACCGGTTGTCCGCTTTGATGAAGCGTGCCGATTTCTTTACAAACCGCCTTGAACTTCGCGCGCTCTGTAGAGAACACCACATCGGCATGATCGATTCGTCGTAGTGGCTCATTGGTCGGCACAATGACAACGTCAAGATTGTAAATCTTTTTGAATTCGACCGCCTCGGTATCAGCCGTCCCGGTCATTCCGGCAAGCTTGTCATACATTCGGAAGAAATTCTGGAAGGTAACTGTGGCAAGGGTTTGGTTCTCTCGCTGAATCTCCACGCCTTCTTTCGCTTCAACCGCCTGATGAAGACCATCTGACCAGCGTCGTCCCGACATCAAACGTCCAGTAAACTCATCGACGATGATGACTTGGCCGCCGCGCACCACATAGTCCACATCACGTTTCATCGTTACATGGGCTTTTAATGCCTGATTGACATGGTGAACAAGTTCCATGTTGCGAGGATCGTAGAGGTTCTCAATTTCGAGCAACTCTTCTACTCGTCCCACACCATCATCTACTAAGGTCGGTTGTTTGCTTTTGAGATCAACAGTGTAGTGAGTTTCTTCTTTGAGCTTGCGAACTACTTGGTCGGCAAGTTTGTAAGTTTCGGTAGGCTTCTCGCTGGGTCCAGAGATAATCAGCGGTGTGCGTGATTCATCGATTAAAATGGAATCGACTTCATCGACGATTGCGTAGTTATAGTCACGTTGAACTTTCTCATCCAAGTCCAACTTCATATTGTCACGCAGATAATCAAAACCAAACTCGTTGTTTTGACCATACGTGATATCGGCCTGATAGGCAGCTTTGCGCTCTGCGGCAGTCACGCCGTTGACGACGACCCCAGTGCTTAGGCCCATGAAATTATAAACCGCACCCATCCATTCCGCGTCTCGTCGTGCAAGGTAGTCGTTTACCGTAACCACGTGCACACCTTTGCCGGTTAATCCGTTGAGATAGACCGGGAGCGTTGCGGTGAGGGTTTTACCTTCACCCGTTTTCATTTCGGCAATACGACCGCTATGCAACACGCTGCCACCAACAAGCTGCACATCAAAATGCCGCATTCCCAGCACTCGCACCGCCGCTTCGCGGACACTGGCGAATGCCTCAGGTAGAATATCATCTAAGGACGCACCGTTATCGAGCATCTCTTTGAAGCTCGCCGACTTTCGCTGTAGCTCGGCATTACTCAGGGACTGCATCTGCGGCTCAAGAGAATTGATTTTCTCAACGAGTGGTTGCAGTTTTCGGACCTCCCGTTCGTTTTTAGATCCGAGTATCTTTTTGATTGGGTTCAGCATGAAATCCTATTGTACGCCTATTGATGCGAATTGTTTCTTAGCAACCTGGTGTAGAATTTACCATCGTGACGCCGAAGTTCTACACTCCCTCCGCGCGACCGCCATCTTGTAGTATTGGTAGCCGCCCTTTTCTTGAAAATACTTCCGAGAGCTCTGAGCCAGCAACTGGCGCTCCTCCGGTAATTTGCCGCCATGCAGTGGAACTCTCCATGCACATATAGACAGGAAGCTCCTTCCTGACGGCGAGTAACTGATCTCGAACAAAGTGGAGCATTCGGAAGCGGAGAGGCTGAACATAACGAATCTTGCGATCCTTGGCGAGAAACTGTTCACCAAAGGGGATTTTGCTCTCTGGGAAGCGCGCGAGCATCATTTCCTGTAAATCGGGTCGATATCGTAAGGAAGAGACACTTACCCAAGCCACACGTTCCGCAGGAATTCGGGAAAAAATCGCCGAAATCGTATCACGATACTCATCCTCCCATCCTTCGAAATGCACCAAGGGATCAAAATGAAAGCCAACTCGGTAGCCGGCATCGACTACTTTTTCTGCCGCAGCAATTCTTTGACTGAGGCTGGCGGTAGAGCGTTCATCACGCTCCGTAATTGTTCGAGCATTGACGGACCAAGACACCACGGTCTTGCCTTGATGCTGATCACGAAGACTGAGCAGATTCTCGACGTAGTCGTCTTTTGATTTTAGTTCGAGGAGCAAGTTAGGAATTCGGGCAAAAAATGGCACGAACTCAAGTGTTTGTTCTGTGAGATCATCCCAAACCAAGCTATCAATCAACTCTCCCGTTCCTACACGAAACAAACGATTCGGCTCAGCCGTTGCCCGCCGTTCGATCTCTTCGAGTAAGGAAGAAGTATTGGTATACAGTTTCAGCGTGGGATTACGTTTAAGGTAAGACTGAAGATAGCAGTAAGTACAATCAAAAGGACAACCTTCTCCAGGATTCACAATCCACAAATTGCAGCAGACATGTCCGCTTGTCCCTGGACAAGCCTTAAGCCAAGCGCCTTTGTGATGCCGCAACAGCAGCGTTCGCTTCCCTCGGGTGAAACGCTCCGCGTCTGACACTCCCTCAGAAGCAGCGATTTCACTAAGGGGATCGCCTGAGTCGGAGAAAGTAGAAATCTCGGCATGGCCGCTTAACTTATCAATGATCCGTTTTGTCATTGGATCATCTAAAGCTTCTTCGCGGACAAGAAGCTTTTCAGGCCAGGTGCCTGTTCTTGCACGAGCTGCTTGCGTCACAAGGAACGACCTCCAAGTATAGCAAACACTGCTTTGGTGGAGGGATGTTCGGCGAGCTCTTCGAAACGTAAGGAGAGTGCCTTAAAATCCTCTGGTGAGCGCGCGGAGACTTCTAAGGTGAGAGAATCTCCTTCCAGATCCTCAGGAAGGGAGAGACGAAGACCGCACTCTTTGCGAATTGTTTTTTGATGATACTCAAGTTCGTCACGCAACTTTTTAAGTTCCGGGTAGCGAAGATCTTCAAGAGATTGACGAAGCAGTTTTTGCTTTTGTTTACGATTAAGATCCTCTTGCTCGATCACTGAAGCAAGAGCTGAAGAAGAAAGTATACGGGAGAGCTCTTGTTGATCTCTCGCTGCTATCTCTCCCGCGAGCCGAAGAATCTCTTGCAGCGTATTCGCACTAGGCGACAATTCGAGAACTGGCGCTAATGCCTGACGCTCTGAAGGCGAGCTCTCTTCTAAACGGCTTCGCAGAGTTCCCTCAAGGCGCTTCTCGTTAATATACTGTTCAATTAGACAAGGCTTCATCACAACCGCTTGGCTTATTAGTAGATGCCGTAAGACGTTAAAACGCAGACGAACGACAATAGGACTTTATTGCTTCGAGTTCGAGGTAGCTCCGAGAATTCAGCACCCTCGGATTCGTAAGCTCAAGCCTGGGCAATTCAAGCAGGTATTTAGCGTTTCAAACCGAAATGTTCAATAATTGTATCGGAAAATGATGCAAGCGCTGTTTGAGCAGCCGCTGAACACTGCTGGCTTGGCTCAAGCCACATTTCAGATTGAATTTGTCGGTATCCGACTTCCTCAATCTGCTGATGCGAGAGCAAGCGCGACAAGGTTTCTCGGTTTGTCTCCAGCGCAGGGCCTTCGGAGTGCTCTTGGGGAGTAGAGCTTCCTTGATGCATGTCGTTAAAGACATAGCCCAGTAGCGGAAGCGACCTTGCTTGGAGCGCCTCCACTGAAAGCTGTGCATGATTTAAACAACCAAGTCGTGAGGCGACAACCAGTACCGAGTAAGCTCCAAGCTCCGCTGCCAAATCGGCGAAGGTATAGGTATCTAAGAGAGGCACAAGAACACCACCGGCACCTTCGATAATCAGCAGATCGCAAGAATCAGAAATTCTGCGAAGTTTCTCTACAAGAGAATGAACCTCGATTTCCACCCCTTCATGCATGGCCGCAACATTTGGTGCAACGGGCAATAAAAAACGGTGAAACACCACTTCGTCTATCGACTGACTACTCCCTGCATTCACACGCAATCGTTCAGCATCTGCTGCATACGGCAAGTCGCCTGCGCGCTCTTGGCATCCCGTCTCAATAGGTTTTGCAACTTTTACTAGTATATTTTTCTGATACAGATTTGAAGCAAGTGCAGCACTTACCAAGGTCTTCCCCACACCCGTATCTGTGCCGGTGACAAAGATGATGTTACTTTTCGGTGACTTCACGAATAGACTCAGCAGTAACGGTAACGAGTTTATCTAAGCGTGCCTCATCCATGCGCAAGGCAGGCATCAGAATCATTGCATTACCAAGTGGACGAATCAGCACTCCCCTCTCTCGCGCAGCCTCAGCAATTTTTTGTCCGATTCTTGCCTGCGTGGGATAGGCCGCTCGCTCTCCTGGTCGATCGCTGAGCTCAATTGCGACCATCAAACCGCACTTTCTTACTTCATCAACATGGGGGAGTGATTCTATCTTTTCATCGAGAAGTTGATGCATTCGTTTTGCATGTCGCTGTGCCTGTTCGATGAGGGAAAGTGAATCGAATAATTCAAGGTTTTTAAGCGCGACTCGTGCGGCGAGCGGATTGCCCGAAAAAGTTTGACCAAAAAAGAAGGTCTTGAGTTCCTCCGGCTCACCCAAAAAACCAGCAAATATTTGTTCCGAGCTTACGGCTGCAGATATCGGCAAGTACCCAGCAGAAAGTCCTTTACCCATGACCAAAATATCTGGAGAAACTCCCGCCTGCTCTACAGCGAACATGGAGCCCGTTTTACCGAATCCCGTTGCCACCTCATCGGCAATAACTAGTATGTCGCGCGCATTACAGAGAAGAATAAGTTCTCGAAGATACTCGGCGGGGTGCGGCCAAATACCGGCTGCACCCTGAACAAGAGGCTCAATTACAAGCGCGGCAATGCTTTCCCCTTCCGCTTCAATCACGTTGGAGGCAAGTTCCAAACTTTTCTCAAGCGCCATGGCCTCGCTATACCCTTCGTAGAATCGAAATAGATGAGGAGGTGGGATAGTAATCGAAGGGACGATGTTGTTTCTCAGCGGACGATGAAAGGCTTCAAGATAGCCAAGACCAATCGAGCCAAGCGTATCCCCGTGATAGGCATTTTGGAGCGAAAGGAGGCGATGTCGTTTCGCGGCTGCGGGAGTGTTTTTCTTCTGCCACCACTCAAGCACCATTCGAATTGAGGCTTCAACGGCAGCCGAACCACTGTCAGAATAAAATACTCGGGTGAGCTTTTCTGGAACGATTGCACAAAGTTTACTCGCCAATTCGATCGCGGGAACATGAGAACTACCGAGCAGCGTTGAATGACAAAGCGAATCAATCTGATCATGCATCACTTCGAGTAACTCAGGCACAGAGTGTCCATGCACGTTACACCAGAGGGAGGAGATCCCATCGAGATAGCTCTTGCCCTCAACATCGAAAAGCTCAAAGCCTTCCGCACGCTCAACGATTAAGGGATCTTGCGCGAACCAGTCTCTGTGCTGGGTAAAGGGGTGCCACAAATGTTGGTGGTCTAGCTGTTTTAGCTGTTCAAACTTGGCGCTGCTCATATCTGGATACTAGCTGATATGCGAAACCTTACAAGCTCGGGGCGCTATTCTGCGGCAAGTTGTTGCTTTTCGTAAAGCTGGGCGTATTCAATATCAAGCGCATCGTAGGCTTTCTTTAGCGCCATATACTGGTGATTTACGATAGAAATTTGCTCTTCATAGAAGCCACATTTCTGCTCGGCGTTAATCAGCTCATTTTTGGCCGCAGTGAGCTTTTCTACCGATTCGGCTGAGTCATTTAACTGCCCTAAGAGTAGCTCCACTTGCTCAAGTGAGGCGTTAATTTGATTGCGAATCGCATCGTTTTGGGCAGCGATATCTCTCTCCTGAGAGCGGAGCATTTCAAGCTCCTTCACTGCGTCCATATTACTCACCTCGAGCTCACGCTTGAGCTCTTCGAGTTCTCGCAAACGGGTATCAATCGCCTCAAGCTCCGCCTCAGTAATCGTCAGCCGACCCTGCTCAGCACGAATTGTTTCCTCAGTTTGCACTCGACGTGCCTCAAGCTCCGCGATTGCTTCAGTGGTAACTAAGCCCTTAATCGACTCAGCAACTTCGGAAAGAAGTTCTATTTTGGTTTTTTTCTCTTGCTCAACACTTGTGAAATTGTGTTCAAAAACGCGATCAAGCGCGAGGCTCTTTTTGCCAACAACGACATAGAGGCCAGCAAGTGCGCCGAGATACACGATGACAATTAGGATAATCCAAAGCATGTGTTACTCCTTCTCCTCCTCGTCGTCGCTAGTATCACCCTCTTCAGCTTCTGCCTCAGACTCTTCTGCATCCGCACCTTCGCCCTCTGCGTCTTGAGCTGCTTCCTCAGGCTCACTCTCCTCTGCCGCTTGCGCCTCCTCGGCTTCAGATTCTGGCGCCGCTTCTTCCTCTGCCTGAGGCTCTTCGCTCTCGCTTGCCTCAGCGGAATCTTGGCTCTCTTCTGACTCCTCGGATTCACCTTGAGCTTGCTCTTCCGCCTCTTCAGACTCACCCTCTGCTCCTGAGGCGTCTTCCGCGGCTGCGCTTACTCCGATAAGCGTTGCCGCAGCACCGAATAATTCAAACTCTTGAGTGCTGAGTTCTCTTTTCGTGTCTGAGGCGATTGCCTGAAGTGCGTCAATTCGCCCTCGAATATCTTCGGGAACCACGTAGCTATCTCTTTGTTCAACCACAACTCCAGGCTCTTGTTTACCTTTCGCACGGTAGTAGAAAAATCCCAGCGCTCCAGCCCAGCCCAAGGCCAGCGCAAGTGAACCTAGTCCCCAGAACAGATCCTCGGAGCCACCCTCTTCCTCCTCTTCTCCCTCGGAATCAAGTTCAACTTCTTCGATGACAATATCTTCTTCGTTCTCATCGATAATCAGTTTCTCGGTCGCCCCCTTGGACTCGAAAATAATGATATCACTTTGGGCCTCTACCGTTTTCTTGCTTTTCGGATCAGTACCCTTGATTCGTGCGTGAAGCTCGTAGGAGCCTTTTTCAAGCATCTGAGTGGGAACCCCGTATCGACCATCGGGAAGTTTAAATTTCCCTAGTGGTATCGCAATCGCCTTTTTCGCATCAACAGGTTTGGCGACAAGTTGAACCTTTGCTTTCTTTAAACCTGAAAGTTTTTTGTCAATTTCAACATGTATCGCACCCTGCTCGCCGGTGAATTCATTCGGAGGTTCCACCTGAAGCGTGATTGCGCCAGTGGAAACCGAGAACGAGATATGTTGTTGACGGGAGAAGGTCGGGCCTGCAACTGCAACGAGCGCTTTATATTCACCGACTTTATCCAACTTCACCATATCGGAGAAAATTTCATCACCAGCTTTAGCGTCTCCTTTCTCTCCGGCATCTGATAAGGAGCCTTGGTAGTAGAGTTCTCCGGTTCGCGTATTTACAATTTTGTAGGTGTAGAAGGTGACCTCCTTTAGTCCGGGGGTCGATACGGCCGCACCACTCTCCGCGAGCCTCGCCATAAGCACGACACTGTCTCCTACTTTTACATTCGTCGTCGGCCAATTAACCTCAAGTTTGAGCTCGGTAAGTAAGGTCGCAAAGCCGCTTGGAGTATCCAGTCCCTTTACCGCCCAACGCCCAGGAAGCGGTGAACGTATGGTGACTACATCAAACAAGTCCCCTCGATACCATTTCACCCCTGGAGGGAAATTGGTGTTGTTGAATTCATTGCCCGTAGGATCAATTATCGAGACCACTTGTTCTGGTTTTTCCCTCGATACATAGAACGTTGCTTCTGTGGTGGTGCTATCAACCTCAAAACCGGCTCCTTCAAGCTCAACAACCTGAGGACGTTTAATGGTAAGAAAGAGATCGGAGAATATTTGGTGAATTTTATTTACCGTCGGTGCATACCAACTGATTCCACCCGTCGCCTTTGCCATTTCTTCAAGCAAGTTTCGATCTGCCTGATCACTTAGCGCCAGGGTGTAGAGTTCTATTTTTTGATCTTTGTATCCAGGCAGGTCACTTTGGCGCAGACGTTTGGTAAGCTCCGCAGCACTTCCCGAGCGGGGATTGGGGTCCATTTTTCCGTCGCTCAGTAAGATCACCACCTTCTTACTCGTGGGACGTCCTTCTTGTCGCAAGAGTTCCATGGCTGCCACGATAGGCGACCAGAGGTCAGTAAAATTACCTTCTGTTGAGACCGCCTCGATGGAGTCATCGAGTTGCTGCTGCACTTCTGGCGTTGCCGGAGTGAGTGGCGTGAGCACATTGGTGTTCTCGGCAAATTGAATTACCGAAACACGATCTTCTTCGGAGAGAAATCGTAGAAAGAGTTTTGCTCCCTGGTCGCGAAGGCGTTCAGGATCGGTTCGCTGCATGCTTCTTGATGCATCAAGCAGAAGCACCGCATCAAGTCCCACGCCGACTTCCTCAGCTTGCGCCTCAAAGTCTTCATGGCTAAATCCGCTATCGGCCCCTACGACATTGGTCGGCTCATTTGGATCAATATAGCTCGCTTTCTCCTCTTCCGCTTTTTTCCTTGCTCGACGTTTTCGTTTCTTTTTCTTCGTCTTTTTGTCAGCAGCGAATACCGGAGCATCACCGAAAGACGGAATACGATGCGGAGAAGTCTGCACGAACTGCACGGCGGTGATACACAGCAGAAGAACTGCAAAGCGTAGCTTGAGACTCATTTTCAAACGTTTACGGTGCACTCGGCCTCAACGGTTTAGTCTTTTTTTTCTTGGGGAAACGCACAGCGGTGATAGTATCCCCTTTGCGTAATCGCATCACGTTGGGAAATCCTCGAATCACTCGCGCAAACACAGTATAAAAGCCATCCAATCCTGGAGCGGGAGAGAGAGTGATATAAAATTGAGAACCATTGGAAGTTCGCCCTGGATTAACCTCAGCGGGCAAGCGCGCCCAGCCAAGACTTCCTCGCACGTGCTTAATGTCTGCTGATATCTCAGGCGGCAAGCTCCAACCTGGCCCTCCCTTTCCGGTATGAGTCGGGTCACCCCCTTGAATCACAAACTCAGGCACGTATCTATGAAAACTAGTCCCGTTCAGAATGCCCTTTCTCCCGATGTATTCGAAATTCGCAACCGATGTAGGTGCAGTCCTTCGATAAAATTCGATTTCAAACGCGCCCTGAGAAGTTTCAATCAGAGCAGTTGCTGGTAACTCCCGATAGTCTTCTGGAACCTCAAAGGGCAGTACTTGCTCCTCTGCATTGGCCATCGCTGCCGTCGAGAGCAATGCAAACGCAAGGCAATGTAGCAAACGCGAGCAGAGCAACAATCCTGAAACCTCTCGGAACATCTTTTCGTAATCTTGCAATCCAACGAAGTTCTTTCGAGTCAGGCAGCAACCCGAAAAAGCATTGTGTTAAATCAGAGTAGTCACTTCTTCTTTGAGTAGCGGCCACCACCTGCCTACCGTAAGACTTTGTGACTTAGTAGCTATCGTGTTCTCGATTTGCTCGTCTTTCGAGCGAACCAATTAATACCTCAGTAAAACGAGGGCAAATCCTAAAAGCCTACAGCTATTCCGCAATTCTACATAGAGAAAGGCCAGTGACGCCACGCTTAATTGCTGTCGATACTGGAGTTGCTGACCTAAATAATAGCTTTAACGGAGGGCAGCAGCTAAAACTCGTCGTTATTGAGATAGTCCTGCGGAATCTCAATTTCAGACGCTGAAGTGCGCGGTTCGGTGCCGCTTTTAAAATACTCAATAAAAGCCCCCGGCGAGTCACTGGAGGTGAGTCTCCCCGAGTTTAGGTTCACCGTCACGGGGATTACGCCGTCGGGAATGGTGAAATCCAGCTCTTCCTTATCTTCGAGCCACTGCTGCATGAAGTAGAGAAAGGCTGGGGCTGCGGCTTTACCACCCGTTTCGAATCGCCCGAGGGTTTGTTTCACATCAAATCCAACCCATACCCCAGCAACCCACTCGGGAGTGTAACCAACAAACCACGCATCCATTTGGTCATTCGTAGTACCGGTTTTCCCTGCAACGGGCCGCCCAAGTTCTTTTACTCGTTGAGCAGTTCCTCGCTCAACCACACCTTTCATCATGTTGGCCATGATAAAGGCATCTGCATCTTCGATGACTTTTTGTTGTTTAGTACGCTTCTCAAACACAAGTTTTCCTTCCCTGTCCTTGATAGTGCGAACAAATATTTGATCTGCCAACCAACCTTCAGCAGCAAAGGCCCCGTATGCATGGACAAGTTCAACGAGCCGAACTTCTGGAGTTCCTAGAGCAATCGACATGTTTGGTGCGATGGGAGTGGTGATGCCAAGTTTTCGAGCTGACTCAATTCCTCGCTGCACGCCGAGTTTTCTCAATAAGTACACAGAGACCACATTCCGAGAACGCTGGAGCGCAGTACGTAAGGTAATTGGGCCAAGGAATTTTCGATCATAATTTTGCGGAGCCCACAGAGTGCCATCTCCGGCAATCATACTTATCGGAGAATCAGGAACAATTGTAGACGGGGTATAATTTAGCTGTTCGACTGCGGCGAGATAGATAAACGGTTTAAACGCAGAGCCAGGTTGTAGCTTCCCTTGCGTGGCTCGATTAAAAACACTTTGTTTGTAATCATAGCCGCCGATTAGTGCTTTCACCTCTCCGGTAAGCGTATTTTGCACCGCCATTGCTCCCTGAACCTCAGGAGTCTGCTCAAGCATAAGCTGTAGAGATATTGAGCCGTCTTTCTTGGTGATAAACTTCTCATCGGCTTTGGTGCTCAAGCCGACTTCAATTACATCACCTTTTTCGATTTCCTTTTCGGGACGACTGCCATACGCCTTGCCTTTGCTACTGAGCATTCGACGAGCCCAGACTGCTTTGGAAAGATCGAGTGTTCCTTCAAGTTCGGCAATTTTCACCTTGGTTCGGCCCGTCTTCTTATTCACCGACTGAACCAAGGCCGGATACAACTCACCTGGCACAATTGAATCGACGCTGGTGATGTCTTGCCAAGTCTTCTTTATTTTTTCGTCGACTTCCTCACTGTACACCCCTCGCCATCCTCTTCTCTTATCAAGATCGCGTAAGGTCATCTGAAGAGCACGCTGCGCGAGGTCGTAGGCCCGTAAACTCACTGTGGTCTGCACCTCAAACCCACCAGGGTTTGTCGGCGTTAGTGAATTGCCAATCTTATCGCGAAACATATCATCGAGCTCACGAACGATATGACTAGC
>CAYGNZ010000022.1:0-303 GCA_964351345.1 uncultured Bdellovibrionales bacterium
GCCCAAGGAAGAAACCGTGGCATGATCTCCTCCTCAATCATCTCTTCAAGCGAAAACACTGTCTGCTCCGGAACCGTCTCTGGAGACTCAAGTCGAGAAAGTTCGAATAGCTCTCGCACAAGGCGCTCCGCTTTTGCAGCACTTGCCCGCGCTGACTGTAGATGCATTTCATTCAAGGCTTGATCTGCTGAGATGAGACTATGCGCACTCTCTTTAAACGCGGTGACTGGTCCACTAAGATCATGAGCAACATTAGCCATCACAAGACGTCGAGAATGATCCTTCTCTTCAAGCGCTTGATAA
>CAYGNZ010000022.1:313-7870 GCA_964351345.1 uncultured Bdellovibrionales bacterium
TATCAGCCATCGCATTGAAGCTCGCGCCTAATTCGGCAACCTCATCGTTGCCGCCTGACCGGACACGTGCATCTAGTTGCCCTTTTGAAAAATTTCGCACCGTCTGAGTAAGTTCATGAAAACGACGAGTCACCGCAAAAAACATCAGCACGCCAACAACAATCGTAAAAGCCAATACCACTAGGTTAAGAAAGATACCTCCGAATATAAGATAGTAATCCGCCGTTCCTCGAATAGCCGCCTCTCGCTTCTCAGACCGCAACGTCAAATAGAGATAGCCAAGTTCCCGATCCACTTGCAGGCGCGCCACACTAAATATCGTCTCTCGACCTGAGTAGGTGGGATCTTCCGCATAGAGCGGGAGGGAAATATTTGTATCGGTGCTGAGAAACGCTTCTAAGGGTGCAAGCGATACGGAACCGAGCCCTCCACTCTGACTCTCCCTTTGGAGCGAAGTATAGAGCGTCTCTCCTTTCGAGTTTAGAATAAACAGATCTAATGCGGGAGCAAGTCTCATCATTCGTGAAACTTGCTCTCTAAATTCTGGACTCCTCAATGTCTCGCTACGCAGAGATCCTAGTTCTCTGGCAAGCTCACTGGCGGTATCCCAATACACGAGCTGCTCGGTCTCATCGAAATAGTCCTCAATAAGAAAGTAATACACAAGATACTGGAGCATCGACGCGAGAAGCGTCACGACAAAAAAAGCACTCGCAAGCCTCCAAAAGAGACTTTGAGGAAGTAGTGAACTGATAGAGCGCGAGTTTAATTTATACACTGCGGACTCTCCTCAAACTCGCTTGAAATTTTTGTACAAGCGGGAAACATCTGCACCGCAGTCCCCTGCGGAGGATCTCCTTTTTGACCCCGATATTCAAGGCGCTGATACGATTGTCCGTGACAGCGCTTTGAGGTTTTCCCCACGAGCAGGCTACCGAAAGGATCTCCAACGCAGCCCTGCACCGTCCAGCTGAACGGCCCGATACGTCCGACCCCGTAGCGCATACCCAGCGGTAGATGGCTATGCATTACTTGCTTTTCCTGCTTCCATCTCGTCACGCCTACACCCCAATAAATTCCCGAGCGCACCTCGCCCAATTGATATCGTTGGGTATTAACTTTCTCGCAAAGAATCTGCTCTGTACATTGAGACTTGTCGGAAACAAAATTACAAGCATCACTTCCAGCCACCACAATGAAATTTTTGGGGCAAATGCTTGTGGTCGATACTTGCTCTCCAGTAAGGATGTCCTCACTTGGCAACGGACAGCATTCCGGGAGGAGAGGAACCGCTTGCGGCTCGGCCCAACGAGAAACTCCTCCGGTCATTCGGGTTGAGAAGACAGCGAAATCCTTTGGGCATGGTCGCGCCGCAAGAGAATTACGCCACGGCTCTGTTCTTTGGTCGGGGTACCATCCCACGCATATTTTCGGCTGTATTGATGGCACGCTCTCTTGCGCGAGGGTTGGGTCCGTGAAAACATTCACAAGCCACAGCACGCTTACGGCGAAGAGGTTAAGACGGAAAATCGACGGAAATAGCCGCAAGCTAGCCATTACTTGATCAAGGAATTTGCCATTTAGTAACTCGTATCTTCTTTGACACGCTACTACAGGGCAAATTACTCTGAATCAGGAACTCCTACAAGACGAGGATGCGCCGTGGTCACGTACCCACAAGTGACCACGAACGCTCTGGTGTTTCAGAGCTTCAAATTTAAGAATCTGCGCTATTTTTCAGTGGGAGGATTTTAGCCAAGATCATCATTGCCAATCCGAGCGCAATGGCAAGAAAAGGACTCCACGGACTACTGATCAAAGCTGCTGCCGAACCAGTCTCTACAAGAGCTACTTTCCCTCCAAGCAAAGGTTCAAGTAGGAAGCCACCGACAAATTGCTGATACATCACTGTAAATAGTCCCGCGCCGACTAGCCCCCCAAGAACAAAAAACACCGCGTCTTTTCTACCAGCGCCAGCCGCAACAACGCCCGTTCCTGGACAAAAACCTGACAATGCCCAGCCAATGCCCAATAGCAGCCCACCAACGGGTACTCCCCAATAGGAGTCTTTAATACTTAAGTGGGATGAGTCGATTACTCCAAGCGAAATCGCCGCGAATAAGACAGCAGAGGAAAGTCCCAGACCAAAAAATATCGCTTTCATGAGATGCAGATCCTTGAGTGAGAGCATTCCAAGAATCTTCTCCGGATCGGCTGCACCGACCTTTTGCAACACGAAGCCAAATAAGGCACCGAGAAAAATGGCGAGTAGTATTTCCATGATTCCTCCTTATTTCCGATACAATAGTATTGCGGTAGGAACGGCTGCGGCAAAGGCTGCCGCAGCAAACAGATACCCGCTTACGGCAGTCTGCATCATCCCGCTCATCATATGTCCGCTCGTACATCCACCCGCTAAACGTGCTCCCCAGAGCACGATTACTCCGCCAATAAAGGAAAGGAGGTAACGAGTACGCCGACGCTCACCAAATCGCGTTCGATGAAAATGCGGAACATCCTTAGGCTTATCCGCTCCTGATTTTCGCTGAAAGAAAGAAGCGAGAGCACCACCAAGGATCATGCTCAGCACAAAGATGAATCCGTAATTGAGGGGATCAGCCACTGCCTTCGCATACTTACCCCCTGACTTATTCAGATAGGCATTGCTGCTGGCATACCCCGTTTTGGAATTTAAATCCTCTGTAATCAGCTCTGGCTTAAGTTGCTTCGCAAGTATTCCATCTAGAATCACGAACTGAGTCGAAACACCAATCGGCTTGACCAGCGCGACTGCAAGAAAAAAGCAGACTCCTAAGGCTACTCCACCTTTTAACCAACTCCAGTACATACTCCCTCCGTATCGTCATATCGCAATACACCGATATATTGCGCCAAAAAAATTAACCGAAGCGTTTCTCCACGCATTGCATTATGCCCACAAGACCCTCCTCTCCAACTCGGTAGTACATCGATCGACCACGCCGTTCACCAACGAGCAAGCCGCGGTCTCTCATCAATCCAAGATGCTCAGACGCCATATGGCTCGGTATTTCGCAGGCCTCAGCCAATTCGCCAACCGTATACTCGCCTTGCAACAACATTTGCACCATTCGCAAACGACAGGGGTGCGCCAGGGTCCTTAAGCATTCTGCCGCCTCCCCCAGAGCCGCCAAGCTCGTGAGCTTTTTTCTTTGTTTGATCATCACTCCTAATATATATCGTTATATGCCGATATGTCAATACATATTTTTACTGCGTAGCTCACTGAGTTTTTTATCCTTCATGCTCTCTCCTTCAAATAGGCGCATTTGGGTTTGTGCAGTAGTTTCACCGCATGACATTTTAGTGACGGAAAAAACTAGAAACACTGTATAATACGAAATGTGAGAAAACTAACTTCAATTCGACAAGGTTTTGACTCCTTACCATTTTGGCAAAAGGTTCCGCTGCGAGCTCTGATTGCTACGATGGGTTTCGTTTTTTTTCTCGTAACCACTCAATCCATTCAAATTTTTCCCGGTGCGGTCACTTCCTTGTTCAATACCAACTCCACTCGCCAGCCTCGCTTATTACCTCAAGAAGTAGAAAGTATCAGAATAAAGACAAAAGACGGCGAGTTACTTGAATCATGGCGACTCCCGATTTCCAACAGCTCATTGATAGCGATAATTTTTCATGGAAATGCGGGAGATGTTGCAAACTTTTTTACCTATCAGCAGTATTTTAAGAGTATCGGGATTACCAGCTACGGATTTGACTATCGAGGATTTGGGACAAGCACTGGCTGGCCCTCGGAGGAAGGGCTAGAATTTGATGCAGAGGCTGTAGTCGAGTATGTTCTTCAGCGAGAACATATCTCTCCTCAAGAGCTAATCTTAGTAGGAGTCTCGATTGGCTCGGGCCCGGCATCCTATTCGGCAAAGAAATTTTCGCCAAAATCCCTCGTGCTTTTTTCTCCCTTTGAGTCTCTG
Source organism: uncultured Bdellovibrionales bacterium (assembly GCA_964351345.1). Taxonomy (GTDB): domain Bacteria; phylum Bdellovibrionota_C; class UBA2361; order SZUA-149; family SZUA-149; genus SZUA-149. The sequence continues at coordinate 4,285 of CAYGNZ010000022.1, forward strand.
GTTAAACTCGTAGAGGAGATGCCTCTACTTGGATTTCTCTCTCCACTTCTATTCTTCGAGTTCCCTGTCGCCCAGAATGTAGCAAGTCTTTCACGAAGTTGCCTTGTCGTTGCTCATGGAGAAAAAGACGATATCATCCCGTTCGAGCAGGGAAGAAATGTCTTCAAAAGCTATTCAGGAGATGCTTTAAGCGCTTTCGTGGAATCAAGTGTTGCGTCGCACAACGATATTCTTTTTAAAACCCACGAAAGAGTCACTTCAGCATTAAAACGCTGTTAGCAAACATGAACAATAACATCGCCCTGTAGAAACTGCGCAACACAACATTCCGCTCTAAACGCTTTGTGAAAAGGTAGAACCGCTACGGTGCTTCGCCAAATACGTATCAAAAACAGAAGCAATGTTTCTCATAAACAAGCGCCCTACACTGCTCACCAGAATCCGATCCCCGTGAATCGCCACAAGCGCGTCCTCTTGTAAGCCCACGAGTGAGGCTAACTCAGGGGCGAAGGTTTGCACAAAATTGATGCTCCATTTCTTCTCAAAACTCGCAATATCAACTAGACCCAAACAAAGAATATTTTCGATTATTTCCGCGCGCATCTGGTCTTCAACCGAACGCCGTACGCCCCGCTGCGTAACAATACCCTGAGAATTTGCACGCCGCATGTACTCTGCCAAATCGGACGTATTTTGCGCTAACATGCGGTCAGAAGAGGATATTGCACTGACACCTACGCCGATTACTGAGGTACCGTAATGAGTGGAATATCCCATGAAGTTTCGATTAAGCTTGCCATACGTTTGCGCGTTGACGAGAGAATCATTGGGAAGAGCGAAGTGATCCATTCCGATGTACACATAGCCCGCGTCGGTTAATATTTTGAAGGCGATGAGGAACAAAGAAATGCGTTCCGCGGGAGAGGGAAGGTCGTGACGTTGAAGGGACTTTTGTACTTTTTTCCTCCAGGTGACGTGCGCATACCCGTAAAGAGCTATTCTCTCCGGCATCAATGTGACCACTCGCTCAACCGAATCCTGAAAGCTCGCGGCGGTTTGGAGAGGTAAACCGTATATTAGGTCAAAGTTAATGCTACGAAACCCCAAGGATCGAGATCCCTCGACTACTTCCTTGGTTTGCTCAAAGGGCTGAATGCGATTTATTGCTTTTTGCACGTTTGGGTTGAAATCTTGCACGCCAAGACTGAGGCGATTGAAGCCGAGATTGTGGTAGGTTTCCAAATGGCCCGAGGCCATGGTACGTGGGTCAAGCTCAACGGAGATATCAGGATCTGTAGCGAATTTCGGGAAAGCCTCACGACAAATTCCAAATAAATCCTCACTCGCCGCAGGAGAAAGAAGATTTGGTGTGCCGCCGCCCCAGTGGAGTTGCTCAAGGGGGAATTCACCGCAAATTCTCGAATACGCTGTCAGCTCCGCTTGCAGGCTTTCGAGATAAGGTTGTACAAGCGCGTCATCCTTTACTATCTTCTTATTGCACGCACAGAAATAACAAAGTGTTCGACAGAACGGTAGATGCACATAGAGCGCAGGGCAAAACTTTTCATCCTGACGCCCTACCTCCGACACTAACATTTCATGCCACTCTTCGCGCCTTATCCCTGAGTGAAATTCTACCGCCGTTGGATAGCTCGTATAACGCGGTGTATTTCCCGAGTACTTCTCTATCAGTTCTCTCAGCAACTCTTCGCTCACATCAATGGGGGCCTGGGAGACAAGGGTCGGATCCTCTTTTGTGGAAAATGGGGTGCTTGATTTCATCGAAACTGTCGGGCTCTATCTTTTGTCGTTTGGGCGGCAATCAAGCGCAGAGGAAGGTAGAGATAGTAATATATTCATATTGACCGTCCTTCGTTTTCCACCTCGTCGCCGTCATTAGCGCAATGATGGCATTCCTTGCTTTCTTCGACACTTCTCATTCACGTCGATGAGTCAGAATCCGAGGCAGTGGACCGCTTCCCAAAGTGCTATCCGCATCCCCCCTGACTACCGCAGTTTAAACAGCGATAACAAGCTCCTTGCCTTACCATTAACGATGAGCCGCAACTTGTGCATGGTGGTGCATCGTCGCTTATATCAAAGGCTAGAAGCGACTCTACGTCGGAATTATCCGTACTCGAATCCTCCGCCGTTTTATCCTTCGCTCCCTTTCCATTGAGCGGGTGAAAAGGACCATTCCCAGTTTTGTCTTCCGTTTTTTTTTGCTCCTCAGTCCTCTCGATGGGTGTGACACCCACTGCTCGCTGCTCCTCTTCAGATAAAAACTTAGCTGCTAACCAACGGAAAATATAATCGGCGATCGACTTCGCAAAAGGAATTTGCGGATTAGGTGTCATTCCTGAAGGCTCAAAACGCATATGGGAGAACTTCTTCACCAAAGCAGAAAGCGGCACTCCATACTGCAATGCGAGCGAAATACTTGTCGCGAAAGCATCCATGATTCCAGAAAGCGTCGAACCTTCCTTCGCCATCACGAGAAATATCTCTCCTGGAGAACCGTCGTCGAATAATCCAACCGTGATATAACCTTCGTGACCTTGAATATTGAATTTGTGTGTCATTGGCTGTCGCTCATCAGGTAAATGTCTTCTTCCCGTAAGGGTTTGGTTCAGGTCAACTGGAGCGTGCTTTTTCCCCTGAGTCGACAATGGCTGCGATCGCTTGGACCCATCACGGTAGATTGCCACTGCTTTAATGCCCATTCTCCAGGCTTCAACATAGGTATCGAAAATATCCTCGACGCTTGCCGCTTCGGGAAGATTAACGGTTTTACTGATCGCCCCGGAAATAAACGGTTGAGCTGCGGCCATCATTTTTAGATGCCCGGTATAGTGAATAGAACGCGTGCCATTTCTCGCCTTAAACGCACAATCAAATATCGGCAGGTGCTCAGGTGAGAGCACAGGGGCTCCTTCAATTGTATCGTGCTCATCAATATAAGCGACTATGCGCTCGATATCCGCTTTGGAATAGCCGAGGTTATTTAGAGCTGCGGGAACACTATTATTAACGATTTTCAGCATTCCACCGCCTGCAAGCTTCTTGTATTTTACCAGAGCAATGTCGGGCTCAATTCCGGTAGTATCACAATCCATCATGAAGGCAATCGTACCAGTCGGCGCAAGAACCGTGGTTTGTGCATTTCTGAATCCAAAATTTTGGCCAAGCTCAAGTGCCTGCGACCAAACCTCCTTCGCCTCGTCAATAAGACTCTCCGTTGAAAAAGTCAGTGTTAACTTCGAAGCTTGCTCTTTGTGCTTTTTGATAACTCGCAGCATTGCTTGTTGGTTGTCGTCATAGGCCTCAAACGCCCCAACTTTTTCAGCTAATCTTGCGCTCATTACATAGGCTTGGCCGCAAAGAATCGAGGTCAGATTTGAAGCCAGCCCTCGACCCTCGTCTGAATCGTAGGCAACGCCTTTATGCATTAATAAGGCTCCAAGATTTGCGTAACCTAGTCCAAGCTGTCGAAACGCGTGTGCATTTTTACCAATCTTCGCCGTAGGATAACTAGAGTTATCGACAAGGATATCTTGCGCGGTGATGAGTATATCGATCGTGTGGC
>CAYGNZ010000022.1:7880-12840 GCA_964351345.1 uncultured Bdellovibrionales bacterium
ATACTTCAACAAGTTAATACTTGCTAAGTTGCAAGCGGAATCATCCACGTGCATGTATTCGCTACAGGGATTACTAGCGTTAATTCGCCCCGAGTTAGGGCAGGTATGCCAATCATTTATCGTTGTATCGAACTGTAACCCCGGATCTCCGCACACCCAGGTCCCCTTTGAGATCTCAGCCATAACCTCCCTTGCACTGATCTCTTCAAGCGGTTCTCCTTGCCGAGTTCTGGTCATAAACGGCTTGTCTTCGACGACAGCTTGCATGAACTCGTCCGTAACTCGCACGCTAAGATTGGAATTCTGAAAAAAGACCGAATCATATGCGCCTCCTGGCGCATTAAATCCGCCGTCATAGCCCTGCTCAATAAGAGCCCAGGCTTTCTCCTCCTCAACTCGCTTCATCGCGACAAATTCTTTAATGTCGCCGTGATCACAATCAAGAATCTGCATCTTTGCCGCGCGCCTTGTTTTCCCGCCGCTTTTTATAGTACCTGCCCAAGAATCAAAGCCACGCATAAACGATATTGGTCCGCTCGGAACGCCTCCGCCGCTAAGCGATTCTCTGCTTGAACGAATCCTTGAGAGATTCGTGCCACAACCTGACCCGAATTTAAATAGCCGACCTTCGGCACTTTGTAGCTCGAGTAAGCCATCAATACTATCCTCTACAGAAAGGATGAAGCAGGCGCTGCACTGGGGTAGCTCTTGAATTCCGACGTTAAACCAAACAGGCGAATTAAAAGCTGCGAACTGGTTTAACAAGATTGCGGTAAGCTCATCGTTAAATACTTTTTCGCTCTCCTCGTTTGTAAAGTAACCGTCTTTCGCTCCCCAAGAAGAAATAGTGTCTGCCACTCGGGAAATTAGCTGTCGTATGCTTGTCTCTCTCTCTGGTCGACCGACAGAGCTTCGGAAATATTTAGACACAACGACATTCGTTGCCATTTGCGACCAGAAATCTGGAACTTCAACATCGTCTTGAGAAAAGAGTTCCTCCCCAGTTTCACTTTTGATTTCGGCTTTGCATCTTATCCAGCTCACCGTTTCAAACGGCGGCGTGCGGCCATCGGTAAACACCCGCGGGAATTGCAGCCCCGACTCGCTCGAGGATTTCTCTCTCCCGCTGCCGGGTATTGAATAGGGCTGAGATTCTCGATGGTGGTTTACGTGAGTGTTTGGAGCCATAACATTTCCTTACTGTGGAAAACTTTATTCCGTCTGCAACAGCTTAAAGCCTGTCCCTTGGCGGCAGTTCTGTCAAGAAAAAACACCATATGATGTGGTTTGGCGCGCACAATATAGCACATATTGTGTCTCATCGCTCTCTTGGTGGATCATGTTGAAATTAGAAATAATGAGCTAAGAACAGGCGTGAACCCGCTCTTTTCTCAATGTTTTTACCGAACTGCCTGGCTTTCAGTTTAATATCCCCTGCTACACTCTCGAAGTACCGAGGAACATAGAACGTCCTCAGATTAAAAAAACTCACGCCTAAATACTCCCCTGCGAGCACCAACTCTGGTGTTCAAGCAGAGCACATTCAGCCGGGATCGATGAATTCGACAGCTCCTCTATGGTGTAACAAATAGAGTTGGCACATCGCTTTTAACTACTCGTCCAATTATACTTGTCGCCAGAGCGCCGCTGCTTCTTATTGACTCAACCAAGGCATCAGCTTCGGAAGGCGCCACGGCGATGAGCAAGGGACCTGAAGTTTGTGCATCATAGAGAATCGCGAGCTTATCCATGCTCAGCTCCGGGCTGCAATTCACTTTTGATTCAAGCCAATGCCAATTCCTCCTTCCTCCACCTTTCACTCCTCGCAAAGCGATCGGTTCAAGCTCATCGAACTTTGGCACCGCAGAATATGATATCTCAAGTGCCACCTTACTTGCTTCCGCGAGATTGAACGCATGGCCAAGAAGTCCGAAACCAGTGACATCAGTACACGCATGAACATTCGCCTGCTGCATTAACTCGGAGGACCCCTTGTTGAGCAGCTTCATACTCTCAACAGCTTCAGCAAAAACCACGTCCGAAACTAGTGAGCGGCTCGCCATCAGGGAACCAATCAACCCTCTGGCCCCACGAGTACATTTGCGAACGTTCATAATAATACCCGTTCCAATCTTCTTGGTAAGGATTAGCGCATCCCCCGGTTTCGCGCCGTCGTTTCGCACCAGTTGATGCGGATGCACGACGCCTGTCACAGAAAGGCCAAACTTCGGTTCGAGGTCTTCAATTGTATGCCCGCCAAGCACGACACCTCCAGCTTCTCGAACCTTCTCCGAGCTACCGCGAAGAATTTGACGCAAGCAATCAACACCGAGATCAAACGGATAGGCGACAATATTCAAAGCGGTTAGAACCCTTGCCCCCGCAGTAAAGCAATCACTCAATGCGTTTGCTGCGGCGATTGCACCATAATCATAGGGGTCATCGACAATTGGCGTGAAAAAATCCAAAGTCTGCACAATCGCCTGCTCATCGGAGAGTCGATACACTCCGCTATCATCCCCTGGAGCATCACCAAATAATATATTAGGGTCGTTAAATGTAGGTAGTCCTTCCAGAACTGCTCTCAGGACCTCAGGTCCCGGCTTACTTCCTCAACCACCAGCGGTCGCTCTACGGCTCAATGCATAGTTACTAGGCTTACAATTCATGTATCAATTCGCATCGTAATACGATGCTCCATCTTCGCCGTACATGCGTGAAGGGCAACCTGGTTCAGTTCGTTGCAGTAGACCGCAGGATGAATATTCAACGAGAATGACTCACTTCCAGTTACTCAACACTTTCGGATCCTCGTAATGCACTAAAACTCTGCAACTAACTTAACGACCGCGCTCCTGCCGCGGGCAGGCAAGTTCTCCGTTGAGGGAGTATAGAATTTATCGCCAAGATTTTCTAAATCAAGCAAGAATCTCCAATTCTGTTTCATGCCAATCGCCGTACCTATCGAAAGATTGATTGTTCCCCACCCTGCGCGTTGCTCAGTTTCTTCCGAACCCGCTCGTTCCTCAGCATTGCTCGCGAATCGTAAATAGATATCTAACCAGCTACGTATATCAGGCCCCGCACGATACTCAGTTATCGCTCCTAGACGACCCGAAAATTGAGGAACTCCAGTTGCATAGCTCGTATAGTCAGAGCCTTGGAATCGACGTCGAATCCACGCACCGTTAAGGTAAGGCGTTACCGCATGAAATTTAGTCAATGACGCTGAGAGTTCTGCACCAAACGTCCTCGCGTTATCTATATTTACGTAAATGCGATCCCTTCGACCAACCGCCGGCTCAACACAACTCACCTCTACTGAACTGCACAGAACATGTTCGATATAATCCTCCGCTTCAGTGAAGAAGAAGCTTGTATCCAACTCAAGAAACTCACTATCGAAGCGCAATCCGACGTCAATACTATCAGAGGTCTCGGGTTGCAGCTCGAAATTTGGACTGACGAAGTCAGGACCAGCGAATGCTCCCGTTGCGAGATTAATCAAACTCGGCGTCACATAACCCTGTGACCACGTACTCCAAAGTGTCACGCCCTCAAAACCGACGTAACGTAGTCCCACGCTTCCAACTCCGTGTTGTTCATCGACACTGCGCGGTTCAAGACCTACCCTACTCGTGCTTTCTAGCTCACTTTCAACAAATGACCCACGCATTCCAAAAATTAGGGCCCAGTCCGACGCGAAGCGCCATTCGTTCTGTCCGTAAAGCTCAAAGGCTTTCTGACTAGCGCGATCCGCCACACGCTCCGTCGGTAGTGCAATACCCTCCTCGGCAAGCTCCCGTTGACGCAGCTGCGCAAGTTTATCTTCCTTGATTTCAACTCCGAAGTTTAACTGGTTGTTCTCGCCAAGTTTCAATCCCATTTGAGCGCTGACACCAAGAGTATCAAGCGTTGACGTATTAAAAACATCCGACTGTCGAAGTAAAGGCCCTGCGCCAAAATCAAGTTCAAGATCAGAGTAGGTATTGAATTCACGCTCACTCGACTGAAAATATCCATCAACATGCAGCCGCTCGACTAAACTGTTGCCCGGAGTCCAGTCGTAGAATCCGGCAACCTTGCGTCTATCGCGTTTTGGGGCATCGATGCTGAAATCGAGGAACGGCGGAGTGGTGGCAACTAAAGGATCGACAAAGACTTCCGAGCTGGACCTGAAATCATCATAACTAAATGCCACCGCATGCTCATCAAATTCGCGACCAACATAGGCCGAGTAACTATGGTTATCGAACGATGTGTTCTCAATATCTCCGCCGGGGGTGTCTCTATCGTTATGCTCTGCAGTTGTGCCCGCGACACGATAATCGAATTGCTGATAGCGTCCATAGAGGGCGCCGAATAGTTGATAGCCATTGGTTGCAGAATCATACTGAGAACTGAGTGTTCCTTGGATCGGATGATACCCTCCCTTCTTTGTGATGAAGTTTACGACTCCTCCGACCGAGCGCGAACCGTAGAGCACCGAACCGGTCCCTCTGACAACCTCAACTCGCTCCACCATCTCCGGAGCAAGAAGTAGCGGTGTCCCAACGTCTCGTTCATCGGCAAATTGCTGGCCATCAATGAGTATGGTTACCCGCCGTGATTCCTCTCCGCGAATTCGAATCCGTTTTAGCCCGGCTTGCCCCGCGTCAGAGATATCAACGCCGGGTATGTCCCTGAGCATTTCCGCAAGACTCTCAGCTCCTCTATTCTCTAGTCGCTGAGAGGAGATCACCGCCACAGACGCCGGCGACTCTGAAAGCGTCTGCTGCCGACGCATGGGAGTGATAACAATAGTTGGTAGCGCTTCCAAGCACTTACGGATTGCTAGGTGGTCTCCTTTCTCCTCCGTATGAATCAACTCGTAACATTCTTCTCCTAACAGCTCCCTGTCAATTGCAAAGGTTTGGAAAACAATGAAAAAAATCTGGCTAAAAGCCAGTATGCTTATAAA
>CAYGNZ010000022.1:12850-17004 GCA_964351345.1 uncultured Bdellovibrionales bacterium
CTCGACATTTGTTTATTTGGATAAATGAAACTGTGCGGTGAAAATCAACTTCTCAGTATCGCTTGCGAAAGCTGCGCTGTCGTACAGTGCGTATTTCACGCCAAGCGAGAAAAATCGCGAGAACCGAGCATGTAGGTTAAAATCCCATTCGTCCCCGTACTTAGTGCTAAACTCATCCGAGGAAAAGTAATGGTATACGACCTGAGCCGTAAGTTCCTCGAGATTTCGATGGATCGCGTTTACCGAATAACTTAATTTTGCGAAATCATCGCGCAAACCATTTTCAGGTGTCTGAAGAAACTTATCGGCCCATCCATTCCAGGCGTGTAGGGTTGCAAAAGGAGTATTGAAGCCAACCCGACCGTCATCGCTTCCAAGCGATTCATGTCCTGCTTGAATTACAAAGTGATTAACATCTACCCCAAGCGAAGCCCTCCAGTAATGGGCAGAATAATTGAGTGGATTATCTTGGTAATCCTGCTGGAAAGCATATTCCCCTTCGTATGTTAAGGCGACTACATCGGAAACCGGTCGCTTCCCCTGAGCGAGTCCCCCAAATGTACCACTCGAAGCTGTCGGCAAACTATCAACATCCAAAAGGTAGACGTAAGATGTGAGGTCAAGATAAGGAATTCCAGAAAACTTGACGTTCAAAAGATTAAGCTTAGTGTTAAAATCACCATTCGGTGAATCTTCTCCAAAAATACGATTCACATTTCCAATGAATCCATAGAAAATCGTCAGATCCGGAACTGTTTTGTTTACTATGTTCAACCCGTCATATGTCTGATTGTTTTGACGCCAGCCAACGTCACCGATAAACCTCAGATTATCAAGCTTTAACGCTTCCCTCCCCCCGCGAATTACCGTGTCAGGAATACCAAAGTAGGAGAGCCACAGCTCGTTAATCTCTGTCCCATCAGGGTCTGCGACAACAGGATATTCCGAGTTTCCATTTACCGTACTATCATATAGGTCATTCCCAATTTCGGTGATGTCTTCAATCTGGATTTTGGTTTGCAGCTCAGCAACTTTCCCACTGAGGAACTCGAGGCGCGAGCGAAGCGTCGACGCTTTTGCGGTCTTGGAAAACCCATCTTGATCTACAACTTCAAAACGGTACCTCTCATCAAGCGAAAGATCGCCTTCACTAAGAAAACGACTAAGAGGAGAGATGACTTCCGGCACATTATCAGATTCAGCTTTCGTTTGCTCTATCCTAGACCCAAAGTCCTTCGGTCCTGCTGAAGCGACCAGCGGCAAAGCAAGAATGCAGATGAAGATGCTGCCCACGACAACGCTCATCCGCAGGCAGCATAGCGGCTTGATTAAGTAAGCCACCATCAGTAAATGTCCTTGACGGTGTTGTAGATATTAAACTTTCCGGTAGGTGTAATAATCTTCGGTCCTTTAATAACGGTCTTAAGTTTTCGAGTCTTGTCGTCCACCACGACAATGGCTGAATCTTCATCCTTACCGCTCCAAACCGAGAACCACACTTCGTCGCCAGCCTTGTTGTATTCCGGCTGAACAATTCGCTTTGGTCCTTTCCCTAATTCAGCCCACTCTCCGATTGGAAGCACTTCAAAGCCTTGCTCAAGGTGCTTCACATCAAAAACTGCTACAGACTGGCTGATTTTCTCATCAGGATTGAGTGGGGTGTCCACCCAGAGGTTAGTGGACTTTGGGTGAGTCTTCACAAAGAGCGAACCTCCCCCCTGGCCTTTGAGAACTTGAACTACCTTCCAAGCATGCTCCGGATGGTCTTGGGGATCAGTTGCAATAAGCGTAATCTTATCATTCCCAAGCGCACTCGTTGCCCAGACTGGCCCAAACTTCGGATGCACGAAGTTCGCACCACGACCAGGATGCGGTATCTTATCGACATCTATTAAAGCGGTCCGCCTTCTCTCTCTGGAATCGATCACTGCAACTTTATCGGACTGATTCGCTGCCGTGAGGAAATACCGCTTGGTAAAATCCCAGCCACCATCGTGAAGAAATCTCGCTGCGTCGATTGTCGAAATCTGAAGGTTCTCCAGATCTTTGTAATTTACCAGCAGCACCCTACCGGTCTCCTTCACGTTTACAATAAATTCTGGATGCTCATGAGAAGCAACAATTGCAGCCACTCTAGGCTCTGGATGATACTCCTGGGTGTCAACAGTCATTCCGCGCGTTGACACGATCTTCCGAGGCTCTAAGGTATCGCCATCCATAATGACAAATTGCGGCGGCCAATATGCTCCTGCAATCGCATATTTATCTTCGAAACCCTTGTACTTTGATGTCTCAACAGAACGGGCTTCAAGGCCAATTTTAAGCTCAGCAACAGTTTGCGGCGGTGACATCCAAAGGTCGATCAGATTAATCTTAGCATCTCGACCAATCACATAAAGATAACGACCCGAGTGAGACGATCTTGAAATGTGGACTGCATAGCCCGTATCGACAACTGTCACTATCTCCTTGGTGTCACCGTCAATTATTGCGACCTGTCCTGCATCTCGAAGTGTTACTGAGAAAAAGTTCTCGATATTTCGACTATGTTGCGGCTTAGTTGGGCGCTTTGCGACTGGAACCTGCACTTTCCAGGTTTCCTTCATCTCTGGCATACCGAATTCGGGTGGCGCAGGTGGTTCGTGTTGAAGATAGCGAGCGAGAATATCAATCTGTTCGGCGCTCAGCTCGCCTGAGGTTCCCCAGTTCGGCATTCCGGCTGGAGACCCGAAGTTAATCAGCGCTTTCAGGTACTCGCTCCCCTTTGCTCTTGTGATATCGGGTGTTAGTGGCTTTCCAGTTGCCCCCTTGCGCAGCACTCCGTGGCAACCAGCACATCGCTGAAAGAAGATCTTCTTGGCAATATCGAACTCTGCGACGCTCATTGGCGGCGAATCGGGACTGACTACCATTTTCACGTTTTCACTGTCGATAGCGATCGGGGCTCCACCATACTTCACCTCAGACTGCGTGGTCTGCGTATGAGGTTGCCCGGTGGCGCGATCTTGGAGACCTAGCTTCTGACGTATTCTCGCTACCTGCGATGAGTCGACTTTCCCGCCAGGATTGCCCCACGAATTGACGACGTAGGAAAAGATGCTTGCCACATCATCGTCTGAGAGATGATTCATCGGTGGCATCACACCGTTATATTTTTCCCCATTTACTACCATTTCCCCACTAAGGCCACCAAGAACTCCGGCTATGCCAGCGTCATAAGGAGGTTTTAGGAAGTCGGAACCGGCAAGCGGAGGAAATGCACCGGCAAGGCCCTTTCCCGTCGGCTGATGACATGCAGCACAGTTTGCCAAAAAGGCAGCCTCCCCCTTTTGAAGAACAGATTTCGGCGGGCGCTCGTTGCTCGTGTCATCGGCAAAGACAACACCGACCGAAAGATATGTAGATAAAAAAACTGCGCCGGCCATCATAAGGATGGAAGTAAAGATAGTACGTGGACTCTCCGCACACTTGTTAGCTGCTGAACTTGAAGCGCTCATGACCCTCGTCTGTAGTGTTTATTGAGTAAAAACATCCCGCTTTGGGTGTATCTAGCACGTTCCGCACAAGAGATAAACGGATGTTTTTCTCTTTTTTTACCTCACGGAACATGATAGTTAACTCTCAATACGTAATCGCCTGTTGCTTTCATCGGGGAAGTCCTGCTTTTCGTTTTTAATTCGCATTTCGGAGGTGCATCGTTTGCTTACCAAATCGCAAGCTAAAGTTTTCTTTCTCGGAGGGACCTTTGTATTTTCCGCAGCCTTTCTCGCTTTGACGTACGACACCCATCAGAAAGTGCCTGCTCAGACAAATCAAGATCGTATTACCGACAATGTAGTTGCCGGAAAGAAGCTATGGGAACGCAACAACTGCATGGGTTGTCACACTCTGTTTGGAGAGGGTGGCTACTACGCTCCCGAACTGACAAAAGTGGTAGCTCGACGCGGTAAACCTTGGATCAGAATCTTTATGAAAGATCCGCAAAAAATGTTCCCCGGTGAACGCAAGATGGTTCAGTACGACTTTACCGACACGGAGATTGAACAATTAATTGAAGATATCACCATCATAAAACGAGAGTTTAAATAATGCAAGATTGGGCTGCTAAAATATTTAAAAGCTTAAGTATTCTTGTATTATCAATAGCCTTTCTA
>CAYGNZ010000023.1:0-9456 GCA_964351345.1 uncultured Bdellovibrionales bacterium
TATCTAGAATTTCGACAAATAATCAGTCCTGAAGCGCTCGCACAGGGGGAATCGTCGCTTATCACGCCTTACAGTTCTGATAAGAACGACACCGCGCTAGGACTGTTCTAATTGACAGGGTCAGTTGCACTTGTTAAATCTCTACCAATATGGAGCATAAAACGTTCATTCCATTTGAATCCAAATTTCGCGGTCTGCGTTTAAGCGCTATCCTCTGTCGATGTCTGCTGCGTCGCTCGCTTGATGCCGCCCACGACTTTCACGACCGTTCCATTCATTCCATTAACTAAAACGTTCTAGATTTGTTCACCGAAATTACCGGGGGCAAGTCTCAACACCAAGTCAACGTGCGTGTAGTTATCTCGACTCACGGGTGCTGAACAGTTTGTGCTCAGTAGCCGTGAAGGCAAGAGGACTGAAGGTTTTTACAGACGTACGTGATTCGCTTGATGGAAGCCCCGCTTGAGATCCAGTAGAAATGCACAGAGTGCTCAAACACTGTGTGCATTTCTGCTGTCAATACAATTGAGTCTCGAGAAAGGATGGTACTTTTAGTGAATACGGATTTCGAATGTGCGTTGTTAATTTTTGCGGTCGGATTCTTGATGTCGTTTGAGACAAAGGCTGAGAAACTGCCAAGTGCCAAATACCGACGAAGGGGGTATTTGGCCTTCGCCATCGTGATTGCAGTGTTTGTGCTGTTTGCGGTCGCGGATCTCTTGGACAAAATTTGGTTCGCCCTGGGAATACCTGGAACGCCGGTTATTTAATTTGCCGCACGTTGCTATCGGCAAATTTTCTTAAGCAAGAGGCTTAATCGCCTCTTGCCTTCTTTCGTTTTCCCATTCTTTAACAGAAGAAAACAGGGCTGAGATTTCTCTCAGCCCTGTGGCTGCTCCAATAAGAACGCGTATCGCTGAAGAAAGCTTAGAGCGTTTCGGTATCGGGGCTTTTGGTTGCGATGATCTTGAGCTCAATTCCACCACTTGATCGAATCTTTGCCTCAAGAATGTCACCCTTTTGAACAGGCAAGGAGGGCGCTTCAAACTGTAGGTTCCGTGCGCCAATTTCCTTCGCCTTCTGAGGATCGCGAATCGCGATGAGAAAATCTGCCCAAAGTTTCTGTTCAAACTCGCTTTCCACGCCGCCGCGTTCATACGTCGATGGGCGTGTAGTCGGATCCTGAATCAGGCTGCCTTCGGCCGGTTCTTGGGTATCACCGAAGACTCGCCAAAACTTCATCAATGAAGTGCCTCGAACTGCGTCACCACTGTGAATGAAATCATCCTCGAATTTCACGACCTTTCCCTCGAGATAGAGCGAGGTGCCTACGATCTGAAATTTTTGCGGTATGCCGATTTGCGCACCTTCCTCGTTTACTTCAACGAAGGTCAGCACGGTAATCGTTTTACCACTGCCTGGATCAACGAATTGATCCTCGATCCAAATTCTCGCAAGCAAGTGGTCAGTACTTGAGTACTTGAGCGCCACGCTCAGCACGTCATTGCGTTGCAAAAGCTCGCCAACTTCTTGCTCTAGTGAGCTAATTGTTTGCTGGGCCTCGGCAAGTTTCGTCGAAGCGCCACTGTTTTGATGATAGTGGTAGTAGGCGGTGGAAAGGAGCGCGATTACAGTCCCCGCGACACAAGCCCAGATAAAACTGGTAAACGTTTCAAACTTTCTTCCCATGATTAAAACCTCTATGAAAGAGCGTGACCTTGAGTGAAGCGCCCTTTGAGACTGGCGTAAATCATCGGCAAAATCAATTTGGTCATGGTGGAGGCTTAGAGGGAGGTGCGAGGAAAATTAAGAAATATATCAGTTTTTACTTGTTGTTATGGTAGGAGGACATGTCTCTTGAGACCATTTTAGTTATTCATGATAAGAACGTAATTTCCCCAGCTGATCTTTGCCCTACCACAATTTAGAGTACCCTTTCGAACGTATCGTGAGGTGAGATGTGATTGGTTGTTTATCGTTTTTCTCCTCTGACAGCTAGGCTCCCTTATTTTTCGATCGGAAATTTCATGCGTCGAATCGTGAACACTGAGAAGCGTCGCGCGATTGAGCAGTTCTTACGTTCTTGCGGTAACAAACAGCTACAATGGCTTGAGCGAGTGAGGCCAGAGTATGTGTGGATCTTGCGCCATATGTACGGTCCTCTGGGCTCCACGGTCGAGGAATTGAGTCGGGTTTCTGGCTTGGGTTATCATGCGATTAACCACCGACGAGACCAAGCGCTTCGACTGTTGGGTTTCAAGGCGTATCTTTGCGCGGAAAGTGCTCGGACCATTCGTCGCGAACTTGCTGAATTTCAGCGGCGTCAGAGACTGAGTTATCTTCGCGAATACTATGTTCTCACTCCGGCGGATCTTGAATTAATCGATCTGGCTCTCCTGTATGGTGCCCGAGCGTGTGAGATATCGGCCAACAGTGATTGGACCTTGCAAACAGCGTTTCATGCCTTGGGGCGACTCTGCCAAGATACAGAAATGACAGTGGATCGACCCGGAGAGCGGGTTCGCCAACGCGCCTTTGAAGAGCTACTCGCTCAAAGGAGGAATCCAAAGGCGGAGCTTGAGTTTGAGATACTGAGTCAACTCGATATCGAGTACGCCGTTGTTGACCTCGCCCGGGATTGGGAAGCTGAACCTACGCTGCTTAGTGCCGTCGTTGCTGAAGTGCGACGTGAGCTCTCGGAGCATCGTTTAACGCGTAGAGATTTCGCGAAGCTCAATACCAAGAAATCCGGTTCTGGTGCAGCAAGAGGAGGCCTTGCCGTCCGCACGCTCAACGCCAAACTCCTTCCGCTGTATCGTACGTTTCGTCGATCATCGACTCCCTATTCTCGGACTGAGCGGGAGTATCTAAAGCTAAGAATCCGGGGCGTTTCCCTTACGCGAGCTGGTCGGATGGCGATGGGTGTAAATGCGTGGAGAGCGGCCGCAATTGATCGAGCCTTTCTCGAAAAGCTCGTGCCTGAGGCGCCAATTGAGTTCCCGACAGAACTTCCTTTGCCACCATTTACTCGTCGACAAAATGAACGTATGGAACGGCTCAAATATGTACGAGTTTCCTAGTATCGCGCCAGAGATGAGGTATTCTGTGGTTATACACATCTCACCTCTGGCCATTGTCTTGCAAAGCTTCGCCGTATTAGCCTGCGCGACCGTTAACGTAGGCTGCGGTCAAGCGATGACGTGGTCGTTCGAAGATCTCGGCAGTCGGGCCGTATTCTATTAACTCACCAGCGCCGCGATGATTCCAAAAGAGAGTGGTAAAATCGGCTAATCGCTGCGCTTGACCCAGGTTGTGCGTCACCATTACCACGGTGAATCGACAACTAAGTTTCCGGATGAGATTTTCGACCACATCCGTTGAGATAGGATCCAGTGAGCTACAGGGTTCATCAAGGAGTAAGACTTCTGGCTCTAAGGCGAGCGCTCGCGCGATGCAAAGTCGTTGTTGTTGGCCACCGGATAGTGCAAGAGCGGAAGAGTCAAGTCTATCTTTTACCTCATCCCACAAACCGACCTCAGAAAGAGCCAGTGCAACGCGTTGACTCAGAGCCGACTTGGAGAGTGAGTAGTGCTGACGCAGCCCTAACTCAATGTTTCTTCTAATGGAAATCGGAAATGGGTTAGGGCTTTGAAATATCATTCCCACATTTCTTCGCAGCGCAGTCACATCCACATTCGGTGCAAGGACATTTTGGCCAAGAAGCTCAATTGAGCCTTCTACTCGACATGAGGGGATGAGATCACTGAGACGGTTAAGCGAAGACAGAAAGCTCGTTTTTCCGCAACCCGATGGGCCAATAAGAGCCGTAATACAGCCTTGATGAATGGTAAGATTGATGTCTTGAAGCACCTTTTGATTGTGATACGAAATCGACAAGCCTTTAATTTCGATAATAGGAATTGGCTCACAACAGGGGGCGCCGGCTTTGAGTGCAGCAACGGTGTACGAACTCTCCGGAGCGGGGATCGCGATTTTTGGCTCAAAGGGTTCAAGTTTCTTGTTCATGACAGGGCGTTTCGTCCGGCAGTGCTGCGTTTCCAATAGAGCGAAAGTTGCTCAGTGATGAAATTAATAACAAATAAAATAATTACTAAGACCAGCGCGGATGCATAGGCATTGTTGTTTCCACCTGGCACATTCATCGAGAGATCGTAGATATGGATAGAGAGCGCACGACCGGAGTCGAGCAGCGAGCTCGGTGTGCGGTCAACATAGCCACTCGTGAAAATAAGCGCAGCAGTCTCAGCAAGGGCGCGACCGACGCTCAATACGACTCCGACGGCGATTCCTGGAAGTGCCGCAGGTAAAACGATTTGAAAAAGGGTTCGAGTTCGCGAGAGAGCGAGAGCCGCTGCAGCGCTTCGATACTGTAGAGGAACACTACGGAATCCTTCCTCGGCAGAGTGTATCAATAAGGGAAGAACCATACAGGCCAAAGTGAGTCCTCCAGAGAGGATAGAAAACCCCATGCCGAGATAGATACAGAAAAAAGCGTTTCCGAATAAGCCAAACACTATTGAAGGAATCCCCGCTAATATTTCTAGGCTATGACGGATACCATTGAGCGAGGAACTGCTTGAAGTGGCTCTTTCCGAGAGAAATGCTGCGGTCGCTAATCCAAGGGGTAGGGCGACTGCCATGCACACGCCAAGGATAAGTAGTGTTGAAAGGATAATCGGACCAATCCCACCACGACGACCCGCACGCAAAGGCTCCTGTGTGAGAAAATCAAAGCTGATAAGAGGGAGGCCGTGAAGAAAAATATCGGCTACGAACCACAAGAATACCGCACTCACTACTAGCGCAGCTCCCCATATCATCAAAGACGCGACTTGCTCACTTAGATTTTGGGAGCGAGAAGTTCGGAGAACGCTCCTGTTATTCAGCGTTTGAAGTTCAGTAGACATAACGTTTACTTACAACTCCAGCGAGGGCGACTAAGCTTGTGATTAGCAGGAGTAGTAATAAGCCTGAAACAAAAAGCGCGGAACGATGAGCATCGACCGCATACGCCATTTCCAGCGCGATATTTGCAGTGAGAGTGCGGATTGGGTCAAAGAAGCTACTGGGAACTTGTACAATGTTTCCGCAGAC
Source organism: uncultured Bdellovibrionales bacterium (assembly GCA_964351345.1). Lineage (GTDB taxonomy): Bacteria > Bdellovibrionota_C > UBA2361 > SZUA-149 > SZUA-149 > SZUA-149. The sequence continues at coordinate 5,116 of CAYGNZ010000023.1, forward strand.
CATTACTACCGCCATTGTTTCTCCCACCGCTCTTCCGGTTTGAAGAATCACGGCAGTCAGTAATCCAGACTTCACTGAGGGAAAGATAACTCCTCGAATCGTGTTCCATTGGGAGAGACCAAGCGCTGCGGAGCCTTTAAGATACTCAGGCGGGATAGTTGCGAAGCAGGCAAGTGCGAGAAGTGCAACGGTGGGTAGAATCATTAGGCTCAGTATCAAAGCGCCTGCGAGGAGACTCGCTCCCGGCGGTTCAATGGAATTAATCAAGGGGACAATGGTGACCAAGCCCCAAAAGCCATACACGACTGAGGGAATCCCCGCCAAAAGCTCAATGATTCGTCGGTAGATACGTCCGAGTTTTTTTGGTGCATAGAAGTGGCAAAAGAGGGCGGATGCTATGCCGAAGGGAGTGGCGATAAAAATTGCAGCGACGGAGACTGCCATCGTGCCAAGAACCATAGGCAGCAGATTGAATCTGTGCTCTCCGCTGTGCGGAGCGGGGTGCCATGATGGGTCAAAGAGGAACTTTTGGATTCCGATTTGCCGAAACGCAGGTATGGATTCAATGAGCAAGAAAGCCGCGATTAAAGCGGCTATCAACCCCGAGGCGATTGCCGAGGCTTTCAGGCTTGCGAGTAGTATTCGATCAGTTCGACACTGGGACAAAATACTGCTCCCGAACGATATCCTGAACCTTGTCTGAACCCGCGTAGGTAATGAAATCTGAGGCGAGCCCCTGTGGCTTTTCTTTGACGACCATATTCAGGGGACGGGAAATGGGGAACGTCCCGTTTTTCACGTTTGCGATAGTTGCTTGGATGGATGCAATAGGGAGAAGTTTTATTGGCACACCATCTGAGGCATCGTACTCTGCGGTGCCAATTGAAACGTAGCCAAGCGCATTGGGATTTCCCGCGACAGTTTTGACTCCTTGTTCGTTGTCTCCGATGACCACATGCGCTTTGACTTCTTGATTCTTGAGCTTAAAGTGCTTGAGGAAAAGCTCCAAGGTTGAGCGCCCTTCAGCCTTGTTCACCACCGTGATGGGAGCGTTTTTCCCGCCAACCTCTTGCCAATTGGTAATCTCTCCGCGATATATTTTGACCACCTGTTCATCACTAAGTTCATTTACCGAATTACTTTCATGAGTGATCAGACAAATGCCATCTTTTGCGATAGGAAAGGCCAGTAGGTCAGACTCCTCGGGCTTTAAACTGCGCGACACCATGCCGATATCTGCAAGACCTCGCCGGGCATCGGCAATTCCTCTTGAGGAGCCACCAGTTTGCACGTCAATACGAACTCCTGGATGCGTTTCCTCGTAGCGCTTTGCAATTTCACTCACCAAGGGAGCAACCGTGCTTGAGCCTGTGAGCACGAGTTTATTGCTCTCTTCCGCCGCGACGTTCGTTGTGCGCAGTAGGAACGAAAGTAATACGAAATATAAACAAATGGTAAGATGACGAATCATTATTCCTCTCTAGGTTGCTCGCAAGCGACTTAGTCGAATTCCAAGTCAGTCAAACAAAAGTCGACAGCATTAGAGGTCAATTCCATTTACATCGGTCTCGGTCTTGATCTCGTTTGATAGACGATAGTGTACGGATTTACCTACCCGCTCAGAGAAAACGAGCTGCGATTTACGTAGGACGCTAAGATGATGTGAGAGAAGACTTTGCTCAACACCCAGCACTACTCCGAGCTCACCGACAGACATTGGGCCTTGCATGAGGGCTTTGACCACTGAGTAGCGAGTGGGATCGGAGAGAGCTTTGAGTTTTGTGGCACAAAAAGGATCGGAATCTAGCGTCTGAAGTAATTGAGATTTCATTGAAGAAGCCTTTATATGAAGAAGTATTTATATAAAGGAGTTTTGATATGCGAGCAAGAACTCAACAATTCTAGCTATTCTTCGTGCAAGAATAGCTGTTCCCGGTAGCCTCTTGTTGAGAGGTAGAACGTAAGAGTTGTCAAAAGCATAAGTAGAGAAAAGAAGTAAAAATACCCTGCGCCCTCGAGCAGGGGGGTGGTGGTGGAAGAAAGGAAAGAGTTCACTCCGGCAGCGATCAAGTTGCCCAACGAAAGGGACAATAAGTAGAGACCCATGATTAGAGATTTCATCTTTGCCGGAGCTTGGGTGTAGGCGAATTCGTACGCAGTGACAGAGACCAAGACTTCTGCACTAGTTAGAATGAGGTACGCCAGCATCTGCCAAACAATACTAGTTGGGATGCCAGCTTGTAATCGACTCTCAGCCAATCCCACGACAACAAAGGATAAACTCGCAAGTAGCATACCGGCTTGTATTCGGAAGGTGAGAGGGAGCGCCATTCGTTTACGCAAAAATGGGTAGATAATAAAGGTAAATATTGGGACGAGAATTAAAATCAGAATCGGGTTGAGAGACTGAATTTGAGAGGGAAGGAGTTCAACGCTGCAACGAGAATCCTCCCATAGTCCAAAGCAGAAATTGAGTCTTCGTTCCATTTGCTTTGCTTGTAAGACCCACGAGGAGCCAGTTTGGTCGAAGAGGGACCAGAAGACTGAGATAAAAAGAAATAACACGCTAAGCGAACGAAGTGCTTGTTTTCCTGAAGCGCTATAAAGGCTCTTTGAGTACTCAGACCAAGAAACAGGAGGAATTGCAACGAAGACCTTTCTGCCGAGATAAAAAAACCAAGTCGCCAACAACATAAAAAAACCAGGGAGACCAAACGCCACGCTCGGGCCAAATTCCTCGAGGAGAAAAGGCGTGAGAAGCGTAGAAATAAATGCGCCAAGATTTATCGAAAGATAGAAAAAGCCGAACGTTTTCTCCAACCAGTGGCTGGTGCGCGCAGTAAACTGGTCGCCGACGTGCGCAATGACGCAGGGTTTTATTCCTCCAGAACCGATGGCAATAAGTAATAAGCCTACTCCTAAACCAAAACGCGTTTCAAACATCACCAAGACAAAATGACCAAGGCAATAGACCAGCGACAGATACATAATGGTGCGATACTTCCCCCAAAAAATATCTGCAATGAGGGCACCCAGGATGGGAAAGAAATAATTTACCGAGTTGAACACATGGTACCAAGCTTTCGCATCCTCCTCGCTCATTGGAGCAAGCGCACCGCTGCTATCTTTTAAGTAGCTTGTCATGAACACAACGAGGATAGCTTTCATGCCGTAATAACTGAAACGCTCAGCGGCCTCGTTTCCAATAATGTAGGGAATGCCAGCGGGTGGGGGACTTGGGGTTGTGGAGCCTGCTTCTTTTGTAGTGTCGCTACTCACAGGGTCTCTATTACGTCTGATTACGAGTTCAATACGATTGCGAATTATGAGATCTTTGTTCTAACTGAGTTGGCTGTAATTCACCATTAGAAAACACTGAAGGGAGAAAAGAAGACGTTTAGCACCTCGCTGAGCTGTTTTTTGCGACCGCAAATTTATTCTCTTGTTCTTAGGGGCTCTGTCAGCCACCATACAAGAGTTAGTGTGTGTTCTGGGAAACTGTTCTAGAACGATAAAGAGCGTTGTGCGGTATAGGTGCGTAGAGTATCTGAAAAAAGAGCTATGGAATCTTCGTTGTCAGTTTCAAAAGTAATATGCATCAGTCATCCGGACAGCGAATCTCGCATGGCGGTGATGCACAAACGGTTTAAGGAGCAAAACCTCCAGGTCGAACTTTCTCAAGGGATTGACCCTCCGCGCGGGATGCCGAGCTTCGTCGGCTGTCTTTTGGCTCATCAAAAAGCAATACAAAAAGCGAAAAACAGTGGTGCAGAGAATGTCCTGATCTTTGAAGACGATGTGATCTTTTTAGAGTCGTGGACGGCAATTGAAAAAGAGCTACGCAACGTGCCTGACGATTTTGATTTGGTCCGATTGTGTCTGATTACTGACGGATTGTATCGCCGAGAGCATGTGCAGGGTCGGGTGTTTCGTTGCTGGGAAGCGTATGGGACACAATGCTATCTGGCGAATCGAAAATGTTTTGATACGATTCTTCAGTTTCCGCTTACGGACCCGTATGATCAACAGCTTGGTAGCGCCAACTTTGCTGATTACGCTATTCACCCTATTCCGATGTACCACGAACTAGGAAGCAGTCTTCTAGGAAATATCTGGATGCAAGTGCGAGAGGATTTTCCTGGAGATGAATTAAGTCGAGACGAAGCAGTCTCGATTATTGACTCTTATCTTAAAGACAAAAGATATAAGTACAACACCCAGATGCGGATTCTCCAGGGACTTGAAACGCTAAAAAAACATGCGCATACCCAAGAAGTCCGTTTTTTTAAACGTCTTTTAGAGCCTGCAGAAATGGGGCGGGAAGAAGCTATCGAGATTGCA
>CAYGNZ010000023.1:9466-16889 GCA_964351345.1 uncultured Bdellovibrionales bacterium
AGGAGGTGAAGCGCCAGTGGTGGTAGTTTGTTCTCGTTCGCGAGAACTCCCACTGAAGCTTGTTGTAAAATCTGGGTTCGCACAAGACCTGCTGCTTCTTGTGCGATGTCTGCATCTCTAATTCGTGAGGAGGCCGACGCGTAGTTTTGTTCGACGGAGAGCAGATTATTAATTCCTACTTCGAGCCTACTCATTGAAGCTCCAATTGCTGCTCGTGACGTTTGAATGCGAGTGGCATGTTCTTCAAGTATGCTCTTTGCAGCAAGAGCGTCACTTTGAGAGGTTAAGGAAAAGCTCTCGGGGGTAAGTGACACTCCTTGGGTAACGGTTTCTGTATCTTGTATTGCAAAATTTAGTTGGTTCGTGCTCGCCGTTACTAGCTGTACAGAATCTTCTACTCCATCTCCATTAAAATCCCCGGATATCTGGTTCTGCATAGAATTCACTATGCTACCACCGACGCTACTGTTTGAGGAAAAGCCGCCGGTACCATCCCCATAAAATTCAATCACTCCACCAGTGAACGTAGAATTTGAAGCAAATACCGCTATGTCTAAGTTACCGTCAGAGTTGTAATCACCAATCGCAACGCCAGACAACGTGTCTGTACCCGCGGAGCCGCCAACACCTGAGTTTAGTGAGGTATCGCTACCCACGGTAAAACCCGTTCCGGAGCTCTCACCCAAAGCGACGTACAGGGATAGATATGACTCAGTAGCAGCGGTCGCATTAAGTCCGATATATACAACATCATCGATGCCGTCGTTGTTAAGGTCTCCTGCAAGTAAGGCAGTATCGTCCGCGGGAGAACCCCCACCAAGAGGATTGCTGGCAAATCCGGGTGTTGAGTCATTGGTGTAGGTTCCGAGGCCTTGTGCTATTTGCTCAGTTTCGAGCAAAGCCACATCAAGTGTGTCAGAGACGTTACTTCCATCGGAAAGTGACAGGGTTGTTAAAGAACCGTAGAGTAATGCAGTGTTGTTGAATTCAGTTGAGTCTACAATTCTTGTCGCCTCGTTGCTTAATGCTTGAGCTTCGTCATCAAGCGCCTGCCGTTGCGCATCACTATAAGCCCCGTTGGCGGCCTGTTGGGCAAGTTCTTGTAAACGAATATTGATGTCACTTATGGATGCGAGCGCTGAGTCAGCGACACTAAGCACAGAGAGTCCGTCGTTGAGGTTGCGAATGCCCTGGGAGAAGACTTTGCGATCAAGGTCGAGCGCTTCGGAGATTGCCAGCCCTGCGGCATCATCAGCGGCTTTGTTGATTCGCAATCCCGAGGAGAGACGTGTGAATGAATCACGTAGGGCGTCCGTCGAGCGGTTTAAACGCTGTTGGGCGTTTAAGGACGCGATATTCGAATTCAACGTGATACTGCTCAAACTACGTACAGCCTGTACTACTTACGCCATCCTGGCGCCTAACTTACTAATATTATTCAGTTCTATAGTCGGATATAGTTCGTCGGCACTTGAACGATTCCTGAAAAATGCTGCAATACTAGCACCTTAGGCGGCAGTTAGAAGCTGTTCTCTTGTGTGTCTGTACTGAGGAAGAGTGGGTGAACCAAAACAATTGGCGAAATAAAAAGCGGGCTACTAAGAAAATACCTTCTAGTAACCCGCGAGCAGATTTGAACATGGCTCATGCGACTGCTGCGATCAAAGGAGCGTTTCCTGAGGATGCTCTTCGTCTACGCTTGTAGTGAATCTGAACGGAGAGTTTCAATGCGCCGCCGCGTGCGATGCTCACCTCGCCCACTTCTATGGATTTTGCCCCAAGCCCAGCTCCAACATGAAGCTCAACCCGTTCGGTTCGCTGCCGAAGGGTGACTTTCCTTACCGCTCGTCTGCGCTGTTTCGGTTTAGGACTCTGAGTTTCCTTCGCCCAATGCAAGCACCACAGTCTGACGCCGTTTTGTCCCTCCTCAAGCCGTTTGTGGAGCCGACGATGAAGTCGCTCGATACGTTCCCGGCCCATGGGGAGGTTACCTAAGCGGGCATTGTTTACCGCACAGTAGTTACTGCACCCAAGCAATTTGGCCAGCCACTTATCGTAATCCGTATCAGTTTGCGGCGGGCGTTTCGGGGCTTGTTGCGGGAAATTGCGGTACCAGGCGCGGTAAAAGCGTTTGAGTTGCGAAGTTCTTCGCTTTATCTCGGTTAACTCCTGTTCACTGCGTTCTACGGGCATTTCCTATTCTCCTAAACGAGTAGCGACTACCTGTTAGAGCACCACCATGTTGCTCTAATCGGCAGCCGCTTCTAGCGGAGAAAAACCTCATCCAGTAGCCTCACTTTTTGCCAAGCGCCTGATGCGCGTGGCGAAATGTGAGGCGAAATCAACTTGTCGTAGAATTTGAAAGGAACTGATTGTGGCGGGCAGCCTAGCGCTATCTCTCTGAAAAGTCTAAACAGGGTCGCCCGAACGGGTGTTCGCTTCGGCTCCTAGGAGGGGCTTCTAGCACCCAGATTTAGCTTAAACTCAGATCTCAGAAACGTTTTCAGCGGAAAATCTGATTATTAGGCATCTTTTATACGTTACTCTGCACAACTTCATTGGCAGTCTTGCGTGAACCGGAGTTCGGCTTCTGAGTGAACGCCCCAGTGATGAAACTGCTGAAAGGTTGTACTAACGTTTTTTGGGAAGGATACAATGGGACTTTTTGCCAGGCGGCGATGTGGTGGAGGACAGGTCCAAGCTCCTCATTGTCGTCCTTCTGCAATCGTATCGTCTACACCAAGCCATGAACTGGCCTATCCGGGGGAAGCCGCAAGTCTACTTCATACGAAAAAGAAGTTAGAGGAGAAGCTTGGTAAAAGTAACGGTAAGCTCAACATTCGCAGCCGAGGGCAGAGCTCGGAAGCGGGGTATGGGCGAGAGTTCACGTTCAGTGTCCCTGAAGGCAGCAAAACTCCTTCCTTCCATTTCGCGCAAGCGACCCGAGGCAGAGGCACTTCTTCTTGGCAACAGGCATGGGTAGTAAAGTCTCTCGATGCTTGTGGTAACTTGGAAACCACCTCAAAAATTACCAACAATGAAGTACAGATTCTCATTCGCTCTGAGGGAGGTCGTCAGCACTACACCGTCCGATTAAGAGACAACTATGTCGGCGCGGTTAAAATTACGGCTGCAGGAGGAGCCTCCGATACGATCTGGAGTGAGGGTGCAGCGCCTGGAGCAAATCCAAGGGTAGCAACGGGCGGGGAGCCTTCTCCCTCAGCTGAGCCTCGCGAGTCAAATGCTGAGTCCGTCTCAGTGGCGGCGGGAATCGGGAGTGATAACCCGGTTGACCTTACCGGAGCAAAACTACCTAAAACTCCACCGAGTGCTGCAACAGGTAGTAGCGCTGCTACCGGAACAGGTTCTGACGCTGGGCTAGATTCCACAAGAGTAGATCAAAGAGTAGCTGCTGCTGAAGCGAGAGCCGAGCAGGCTGAACGACAGAGAGATGAGGCACGTGAATCAGCTCGGACTGCCGAAGCAGCGCTTGATTCTTTGCGAGAGCAGCTAGAGGCGGCTCAAACGAGCACTGCAGCACGGGTGAAAGAAGTCGCGAGGGCAGAAGCAACGAGCGAAGAACTGCAAGAGCAACTGAGTGAGCTTCAAGGGATTGTCGAGAAACTCGAGAGTGGTCATGAGGTTGACCAATCCCGCATTGATGAGCTTTTGGCGTCACTCGAAGCCGAACGAGAAGCGCAACGCTCAGAGCGTGAAGAGGTTCAGGGAGAGCGAGCCTCACTCACGGCTGAGATTGCTCAAGCGATGAAGACAATTAGTGAACTCCAAAAAGAAAATGGAGAGCTAAAAGACGCTGATGTGGAGGAAGATGCGGCACATGCAGAGGAAATTGCAGCACTAAAACGAGAAGCTGAAGCAGCTCGTCAAGCTGAAGAGGAAAAGACAGCAGCCCTTAAGACAAACTCGGAGGAGATTACGCGACTTGAGAGTGAGTTACGGCAACTCAACATCTCCCTCACTCAAGCATTGCAAAAGCAGGGGGCAGAGAATCAAAGCAATATGGAGCTTCAGGCTGAAATTCAGCGCCTTGGACTCGGTATAGAACAACTACAAGCTCAGCTCACACAAAAGCAAGAGGAGCAACGTGAGATGCTCGCCGCACAAGAACAGCGTGATCGCGAGGAAGCGGAGGAAGATAGAGCGCACGCTGAGGAGCTGGCTGCAGCTACCACAAAGGTTGAAGAGCTTACACTTGAACGAGATGCAAGCAGGGCCGCGGTCGTGCACTTAGAACGGCGAGTGGAGGAGCTTAGTCAGGCTCAAAAGGAGCGTGAACCCACACCTGAAGAACTCGAACTCCAAAAAAGGCAGGCAGAAGAGTGGGCTCGTCAAAGTCGCGCATTGGCTGCTCTTGAGCGGGAGCGCCGTGAACTACAGGAAGAAAACGAGCGGCTCCAAGAGCAGCTTGCCCAAGCAAGTATGCCGCCAGCTTCAGACCCTGCTGCGGAAGCTCTCGAAATGACGGTAATCATGCCTTCGCTCGAATCACTAAAAGAGGACGCAAGTTCGCCCGCTGAACCTTCTGCTCCGTTACCGGAAGAAATCACTGAGACTGGTACTCAGGATAATTTGCTTGAGGAATATGATTTCAGTCAGCAGCCTTCCTCAGAGACCTCCACCTCAGAACAAACCGCGGAGCAAACGGAACCTCATGCAAATCCAGAATCCTCGCCGGAAACCCCTCAAGAGCCCGAGGGTCCTTCAGAGGAGCTACTCGCCTTAGAGGAGAAACTAAAAGAACGTGAGCGAGCGTTGGAAAATTACAACAGATGGATGAGGGAGCAAAATATTCGCGAGGAACTTACCGACAGTAAATTTATCGAATCTCTGGCTGACAGAACCCGAGGCAATGACAGCGCGTTTGACTTGGCCCAACAACTTGAGCGCATGCAGGCAAATTTTAACGGACGTGTGCAGCGAAAGCCTTGGGAAAGCGATACGCAATGGAATCGACGCTTTGAGAGAGAACTCGATACGGAGATCGATCAGCAGCTAGCGACAATTCAAGACGCGTACGTAGGCCCGAGTATTTTCTCTGGACTTCTCGACACCGCTGCCGGAGTTTTTAGTCGTGATGCCGATTCTGCATATCGCAAAACGCTCACGGCGCGTCAGAGAGCGTTCTACCGACAAGGGATACTCCAAACAGAGGTGCAAGAAGCTCGCGCTGCGATGCGAGAGTTACGTGAAGATGAAGCAACTCATCGGCACTAGATGTGCTTGTTTAGGAAGACCCAGCCACTTGTAGTTATTCTGAGCGAAAAGAGAGAAGTCTAAATGGTCCCTCCAGAACCTTTAGACTAAAAAGAGGACGACGGTAGTTCGACCTAGGTTGCAGAAGGGACGAGGAAGCGGGGGTAACGCTGCGCGCGACTCAGGAGTTGCTGATCGTCGAATTTTTTGCGAGCAAACGGCAAATCATCGATTCTGACCCATTCTCCAAACTCTTTTTTGAATGGATTAGAGCTGCGCATGGCGACCATTTTATGATGCACCCTCGCACTCCAAGGAGACACGCGGGTGAACTCAACAACTTGGCAGTTGCCCATTTTGCCCAGCGGTGAGCGATCGAAGTGATGAAACTCCTCCGTGTTGAGGTGGAGCAGCTCACAAATTATCGCTTCGATCATTTCGCCGTGGAACACGCCGAGAAAATTATCGAGGCTGTGTTGACGAGCGCCACGCTCAAGTAACACTCGAGCGCGAAGACGAGCAGAGAGCAAGCGCTCACCGTTCGGCGGGGTTGCATGCATGGGATCACGTTTTCGTAGCTCGTAAAACTTCTCCCGAGCATCAGCGGAACCGGAATCAATCTCACCCCAGTAGCGTTCTCCGTAGAAGCAGTCGATATACCAGTTCAAGCCTAGACCGAGATTGCCCGCAGTTTCGTACGCTCGGACATGATCCGCAGCGGTGGCAAAAGTAAACGCCGGACAGTTCTGACGAATCCATTCACCGGTGACTTTCGGTTGTAGTTCGCCGATTTCGGCTTCAAGCCGCATTTCTCGATCAGGCGTCTGAAGGTACTGTTGGGGAAAGCTTTCTATTTCCCCGTCTTCAAGGAGTGCTCGGACTTTGTTCGCCTCAGAAAGCCCATGACGAACTAGGGCCATGTAGCGGGGGAGAGTGTCAATCTCAGCCCAACGCTTTCCCGCCAAAATCAGCTTGGCAATCGTTCGCTTGGCAGACAGCATTGTCCACCTCCTTCCCTTAATATGTGTGTAGAGAGACCATTTAGCCCCCGCAGTATAGCAGTAGCAAAATAGTAGGAAAAGGGCGCCACGAATATAGCTATCCTCGGGCTTTAGGGGGCTGTGCTCAAAGGATTTCAGCGTTGCGGAGGTAATGCTGCTTCGCGAACTAAATTTCGCGAGCGATAAATCTACAAGGAGCTAAGTGCTGTAGCTAAAAATTGGAAGCGATGAGGATCGGTATCTGATCCTCATCGCTTTGTGAACCGATGAACGACGTTTAGGACCATCGATCCCCCCGTCGTTCAATTCCTTCTGCCTCTCGTCGAACCTCAACTTTTTTGCTGCTGAAGTTGTGGTCGATTTCACTGAGCTCAGCGAGGAACTCGGCGAATTCCTGTTTCCAGGTTTTTTTAACGCGAGGTTTTCGAACAAATAAGTAGTCTGGCCATGCCAGACCTTCCGGATTGACGTTACGTAGTAACATGACGTCTCCTTCTCTATTCAAAGGAAGTATCAGGACAAAAAGTAAAACCGTAAGCTACGGCACCCAGTCCTTCACGGATGACCCTAAAATGTTGCTAAGGTGAGAAGTCCGTGCAGGACTGAATGGTAAGGCGCACTCGTATTTAGAAGGGAAGGAACTCTGCTCCTATTGTGATGCGAGCTCATTGGCATTGAGTGCGTTAAAAAATGTAACTCGTAGAAGCTACCAATGATTGTAGGTGCTTAGCAGAACTCGGCAGGTAGGTTTTCGGGTGCATTCGAGAAGCAGTTGGATGAGCACGATTCCTAGCCTCCAGACCCCATGCTACTGCCTTAGAGTAACTACAAATTCTTGTAAAACATACGGAAAAGGTGTATAAATAGGCGAATTCTTTCTCATTTGCTTGTTTGTGAAGATTTCCACTGCGTCTTAGCCGCAAGCTTTGCGACTCAGGCGCGGTGCTGTCCTAAGAGGTTTTACTTCTCAGGTTAAGTAATCGCGTCATCTATCTGCCTCCCACCTTAGGAAGAAAGGACATGAGAGATGAGTACGTCTGGAAAAGGCTCCGGCCAATTCGCTGTTGGTCTTGTGACCCAAGACCCAATTCTTGGTGCCGCGGCTAGAATATTAGCCTGCCGTATCAATCGTTCGATTTGCCAGCAAAACGAAAGGAGTTTTATTCAGCTCAACCGAGATCGTGGACCGAGCGAAGACTCCTTGAGCG
>CAYGNZ010000024.1:0-666 GCA_964351345.1 uncultured Bdellovibrionales bacterium
CAAGCGGTAGCGTCTTGTCTCCAGAGAGTGGCTGCGCGCTACTACCGTTGAGGTAGCCGCCAAAAAGTGGCAGGACAAAACCGGAGGAAACTTGAGTATTGGGTCCAGGTGGTACAAACCCTTCTGTTGAATCCTGAGTACCTCGCCAAATACCGTTGCTAACACTAACGGTTCCGGCCTGGTAATACTCTTCGTACTGAATGTCCCGTCGCTGCGACATGTCCCAGCAGTTCTCTAAAGGACCGCAGGCAAAATCATCTCCCGCAGGAACGGTTCTGTCAGTGAGGGGACTGGTGATTGTAATTTGCGCAAGAGCAGGGCTGCTGATGAGCAAGGTCGAAAGTAGTAATAGTCGTAGTGTTTTCATAGCTACTTATATCGGCACGGCGCAATTATGACTTCAATAAATTCAAATTTCTACAGCGCAAAACTCGGGCGCTAGGAAGTGGAGGAAGTATTGAAACTTAGATGAAGTTAAGATCGGCTAATTGAAGGTATTCCTGAGTGCGTTAGCGCACTAAATACGTGTTTAAATAGCACGTCGAAGAATATTCTTTTTTTAATCTCAGCTAAGCGGGATTTCATTCGCCAAAATCTGCTCTAAGCTCTGGCGTTTGCGGATCAAACAAAAAGAACCGTCGAGGCGTTGTAGCACCTCGGCAACTT
>CAYGNZ010000024.1:676-16805 GCA_964351345.1 uncultured Bdellovibrionales bacterium
TCGGGGAAGGAATTGTAGTTTTTTGCACACATCGCGCCGCAGTACGCCCCCGCGCCACCCACGACCAAATAATCACCCGGTTGTGCGCGTAATAATCTTCTCGGCTTTAGTCCCTCGGGGTCTGAATCTTGCGGAGTGAGAATATCTCCAGATTCGCAGCAATGGCCGACGACAATTGCCTCACGTATTTCTCTTTCCTCATCTTCGCGAGGGACGACAACAAGCGGATGCTGAGCGCCGTAGAGCGACGGACGAAGAATTTCAGTCATGCCGGCGTTTAATTTGTAAAAATGGTAGCCCTCATTTCCGGTATCATTGAGTGTTGCAATTTCAGCAAGTAAGCACCCAGCGTTGGCGACGAGAAAAGTCCCTGGCTCGACTTCGAGATGAATTTCTCTCCCCGTCTCTTCGGCGAACTTTTTAAATATTTCGACCACGGGTGTGCCGATTTCAATTAAGTCAGTTGAAAACTCACCCTGCATTCGCCCGACTTTGTATCCCCCACCGAGATTCAGTCTTGTTGCCTCCGGGAAATGTCGTAAGAGCTCAATGCTCATTCCCGCAACATGTTGCCAAACTTTTGGATCTGAACCCGAACCAATATGGGTGTGGATGTTCTTCACTTTCAAACGGTATTGCTCGACGAGCCGTTTCACTTCTGCGGTATCTGCATGCCAGATACCAAAGCTTGAACCGGGACCACCAACGTTTGTGCGATTCGTCCCACCGGAACCAAGGCCTGGATTAAAGCGAATACCAAGAGTGCCGCCGGGGAATAGGTCACCAAAGGCTTGGAGCTGATGAAGAGACGTGGCGTTAAAATGCACGCCCTGCTCCACAATCTCTTTTAAGTTGTGAGCAAGCGCTTGTCCGGTAAGTGCAATTTTATCTGCGGTGATTCCCAATCGAAGAGCGCGTTCGACTTCGTATCCCGAGCTTGCGTCAATTGAGAGGCCGGCTCTATGAAATATTTGCAAGATCGCAGCGCTTGAATTCGCTTTCATCGCATAGCGAGGAGTAAGACCGAATGCGTTGGGGAAGGCTTTTAACTTTTCTGCTGCCTCATTGAGAGTTCTCTCGTCATAGACGTACACCGGAGTCCCGAATTCTGCGGCGATTTTTCTTACAGATTGTGGAGAAAGGAAACGAAGTTCTTCGATTGGACTCATGATGCTCTCGGGATTTGCTGCGAAGCCTGAACATGTTGGCTTTTGACAGCGCGGTTAATCGTTTCCCGTAGTGAACGTCAGATAGGAGTTTGAGTCAATTCCAGTTGTTATTTTTATTCGAATCTTTAGCGTTGAAGTAACGCTCGTAGCTCTTCATCATCGATGGTGCAAAGCTCCCTGCCATACTCGCGCTCCAACACTTGATATCGACGTCCCGCGAGCTGCTTTTCACTTTCCTCGTTCTGTTCATAGAAATGTTCACACACTGCTTTGACGTGCTGATACGTTTCTTCGGCATGAGCTTGAAGGGCTTCTGAAAGTTCTTCTAGAGCCTGAGATTGTCCTGAGCTAGATTTTGTCTCCACTGGGCCTCCGCGATATTGTGCTGGGTCTAGTGTTCGATTCGACACTAGGCGATGTTTTCTTGAGTGGATTTATGCGGCAATCTAAGCACTAGAATTTTCTGGCTTTTTACGTTTTCCATGCGTTGAGAGGGCGCAACATGACTGAAGTACAGAGCGAAACAGAGACAAAACACGAATCAGAGCAAGAGACTCCGCTGGCGTATCTTGATGGAGTGATTCGGCACTTCGATGCCTTGCAAATAAAAACAGGCATTCGTGCCCTACGTTCCGGTGTATTTATCGCGAGTAGCCTCTCGACTGCACTTATCGAGAACTATCGTCTCTGGAGAGCAGAGGTCCAATCGGCGAATGCCTTGCCCAGTGAAGAAAAATGTTATCGCCGGATGTTTGGCACCGAATCTCCGGAACTTCACTACCTCTTAGATGGAAAGCTCTGTATTCCTGGCTTTCTTATTCCGTCCGAGCAGCCTCTTGATCGGAATAGGTTCGCGCTTCCCTACAGCCAAGCATCATTACTTGATGCAACGTCCTACATACATCCGCGTGATCCTATTTTTGAGCAGGTTTCTGGAATCTCCTTGGGGCATGGAAGTGGCAAAGGTTTTTATCTGTCCTTTGACTGCGGAACAAAGAAATTCACCGTTTTTGAGCAAGGATTGAAAAACTTTGGATTGTGCGCACGACAATCTTCCCGCGTGACCGACAAGTATCCTCAACTCCAAGGCGCGCTTCGCGATTCTCTTGAGCCGCTGCGGGAGATTCTAATTAAAGCGAAACCGATATCGGCCAAACAAAAGTTGCTGGTGCCTTCGAAATATTCCACCAAAAAAGGTTATACGCTTTTGCGATTCGAGTCGCTTGTACTGGTGATGGAAAAAGAGCATCAGCTTATTGATTGCTTTGATACTCGAGGGAAGAACCTTCGGGCCTTAATTGATTCAGAGTTGCGCCAAAGAAAAAATAAACGTGTCGGCGCCTTCGAGCTTACTCCAAAAGACAAGCGCTTTATTGCCAAGATTAAAATACGCAGCAAGTATTTTCGGCTGCATCGCAAAGCGTTTCAAGAAGTACTTCGTTCTGCGAACTCTTCTCCCGGGCTACGGCGAGAACTTTCAGTGAGATACACCGTGGTTGATTGCATGCAAGCCCTCGGAGAAATACTCCGACTTGCCGACTGGGTTGCCTATCAAGTGCCAGCGAAAACAACGAAGAAAAGCCAGACGAAGAAGCGCTTACAGTATGGCAGATGGGTGTTTAAGACAGGCGAAAACTACTCGATTGTTGCTTGTGAGGAGCGTCGTGAATAGAAGAAAATCGAAGACGATGTGGGCGAGATCAGTCAGATGTAGAAAACCTGCTGAACTCGCCATCGCTTAGGGCAACAAGATGTCACTTTCTAAGCACACAGGGGCTCCTGGTTTGTCCCCCTGGTCGCGGTATCGTCCTTGATACGGTGCGGAAGTCGGCGAGACCGTTCGTTCCCAGACAAAATTGCCTGCAAGGTAGCCGTAGTGAAGGATCCAAAGTATGGGCCCAGTATTTTTTAGTTCGAGCGTCACGGTGGTCGGCTTCTCAAGTCCATGTCCAGGACAAATGTTCATCGCGGTCTGGTGGAATGTCATACCTCGACGCGCAGCGCTACTTCTTCCATCAACTTTGACTTTGTAGTTCAAGCCGAGTGAAAGCGCTTCGATAGTGGAGCCGAGCGCAAAGTCTCCTGGGAAGAAAGGGTATCCGTGACAAAGCCCTGTCTCGGAGGAGATTGCTTTGTTCACTACCTCGCCGACGGAGAGGCCATGTTCGCGCAGCTTTGGTTCTGGGAGATAGCGCTCGACCCATTCTTTGGAATCAAGACCGTTGATGCTCAAGCCTTTTAGGTCAATCGTATCGTGGCCGCTTTGGTCACCATTTTTGACCGCGTTGTAGATCTGAGTTTCCTTTCCGACTAAGAGCTCGTCTCCAAGTCGGTACGTATAACCCGCCGAGCCGAGTAATCGAGATTCGTAGGGCTCAATACTGATTTCGCCTCGCTGAAGTGCAAGGAGGATATCAACATTGCTCAACGTGCCGGGAATACCTAGGCGGAGCTTCAACCGGGACTTCGTTCGTTGAATCCAAGAAGGACTGAAACTATTCATGACGACCTTTCTCTAAAACTAGGGGCGACAACCGTATACTCCTGTTGCCGCGAACCTTATCAATGACTGACTGATCTCGTGTGGAGGCTTTCGTGCCGAAGACAGGAAGCCGGGGTAAAAGAGCGATTTCCCGACATAAACTATAAGAAATGCATCAATGGAGTCAAACGCCTGCGGTAAGTACCTCTACGGCCTGTCTAAAAATCAGTGACCGCAGACGATGAGCAGTTCTTCGGAACTGTCGGAGGTTTAGGCAATGGTTTGATACTCTATTGCGACAATCTCCACATCCCGTTCGCCCTTCGGTGAGCGCACGGTAACGAAATCCCCGACCTTTGCATTGAGCAAGGCTCGAGCGAGTGGCGAGCGCCAATTAATTTTGCCCGTGTCAGGATCTGATTCGTCCGCTCCGACAAGGGCATATTTTTTTTCAGTATCATCCTCTTCTAGAATTGTGACGGTAGCGCCAAATCCGATTTTATCCGAAGTGATCTGCGCAGGGTCAACCACTTCGACGCTTTCGAGTAATGCGTTGAGAAAATCGAGCCGTTTATCGATTTCACGCAGACGTTTTTTACCGTAGTGATAATCCGCGTTCTCAGAACGGTCACCATTGCTCGCAGCCCATGCCACGACATCAACCACCTCAGGCCGTTCTTTTGACTTTAGCTGTTTGTACTCTTGTTGAAGCTTTTGAAAGCCCAAAGGGGTAATCAGTTTTTTCTCGTCGCCAGCCATGGGAGGTTTTAGGTGGTGCGCGGAGGGCGCGGCGAAACTCCAATTTGTTTGAGCAGTTCGCTACTATTGTTATCTTTCAGGGACCAATACTCCAATCGCTTCACTCCCACGAGCTCCGCTGAAATTCCTTCAGAACTTTCCCACTTAATTATTTTTTGAGGCGCCGATTTTTCCACAAAAAATTCAATGAAGGTGCCCCCGGCTTGTTCAACGCGGTACACCTCCACGACGAAGGTTCCCGCGGGGACAGTTATTTCGCTGGTCTTCCCCGAGCGAGAAAACTGAGCGCTCTTCCATTCGGGTTCAAGGTGCTTCAGTCGAAGAGATTTGAGGGAGGAGAGTAGGGGGAGTGTGCGCGTCTCACCCGGTGCGAGATACGGTGCACTGAGACCCCGCGCCCAGTGATACAAAGAATCTGCTGCGATTCCCGATTCTGGATAGTCTAAAGTGACGCGCTGATCCTCTTCGCCCTCAAAGTAGCTATGAGACTCGGAAGCGATAGCTGATTGATTAAATCGAAACTGTTGGTAGACATGCCCACACCATTCCTGGCTACTGAATGAAATCTTTAGCGGGGTTCCGGGTAGTCGACCAAAGCGAGGCTCCGTCGCGGCGAACACGCTGGTCATTAGGTTGTAATCGTAGACTCCCGTAGGAAAGTCTTCAACGAGATTGAGTTTTAAGACTGGAACCACGTCGGTAGTATCCGCGTGTGATTCGTCCGTTTTGACCCCTTTGGAAACAGAGAAGTTTTCCGTGACGAAGATACTTACCGCCAAACCCTTTCGTTGTTCTCCATATCGGGGGTGTCGCAGATCGTACGCGGCGACTTCCGCTTTTCCATCTCCCCAATGTGACCAAAAATTCGAGACGGAAAAGCCGCTCTCTTCGCTATGCGCCACTGAAGTCGTGATCAAGAGGAAGGCAAAACACGCCAGCAGCCCGAGAGAACGAAGCGATCTGAGAGTGCATTGTGCAATGGATTGGAACATGTTGCTCAGAGTATCTCGTTGACTACAGGATGCAAAGCTCCCACCGCGGTAGCGGTAGGGGAGTGCCTCGTACGTCGAATACAAATGGAAGTACTGAGCGTGAAACGCTCTAAACGGAATTGCCTACTTGCCTTTCCGCGCGTATTTCTTGCGGAACTTATCGATTCGGCCTTCGCTATCGACCAATCGCTGTGAGCCCGTGTAAAAGGGGTGCGAGTAGGATGAGATAGCCAAAGTATACAGCGGATACTCTTTACCATCTTCCCAAGTGGTCGTTTTCTCAGTGGCAACCGTTGAGCGCGTGAGGAAGCGCTTCTCAGCACTTGCGTCTTCAAATACGATTTCTCGATACTCTTTGGGATGTATATCCTTTTTCATACTTCCTCGTGTTCTTTGAGTCCTTTGGGCAGCAGTATCCCGTGGATAGCGAAGCTGCTGATTTCGATTTACCAGCTCGCCTTGGTTATTCCAGGAAGCTCTCCTGCAAGAGCTTTTTCACGGAGCGCTATCCTACCGAGACCAAACTTACGATAGAAACCGCGGGGTCTTCCGGTAAGCCCGCATCGGTTGCGAACTCGAATGGGATTCGCGTTACGAGGAAGGCTATGAAGCTTTTGCATCGCTTCTTCTTTTTCCTCTTCCGAGCTTGCTGCACTTCGAATCGTCTTCTTCAGTGTTGCTCTTTGCTCTGCGTACTGGGCAACGATCGCCATCCGCTTCTTGTTCTTCGCTATCTTACTTTTTTTCGCCATCGTGTTCTAAATGTACCTTCTTACCAGCGTTTGCGCCGGAGTATGTCTTGCAGTCGAGAGCACCTCAGCGAGGTTCTCTGAGAGTAACGTTACCTAAATTCCCGAAAACACTGGAGTGCGCCGAAAAACTAGACTGCAGGTTCTACTATAATGGTGCTAGTATTGCAATCCGGCTGTGCATCTCTCTACCAGCCACCCGTCAGACCGCGAAGCGTCGAGAATGCGATTCGTGGGTGAAATAGTAAGGAATAACGAGACCCCGCTATTTTCGCTGGGCTATTGAAAAATGACCCAGCAAGCTCAGAAAACCGCATTTCTCGATAGAGACGGCACGATAAACCAAGACTTTGGCTACGTCACGGATCCGGCCAAAATTGTATTACTCCCCGGGGCAGCTGAGGCAATTGCCTTGTTGCGAGAGGAGGGCTTTAAAATCGCTATTATCAGTAATCAGTCTGCTGTGGGTCGTGGTATGGCGAGTATTGCCGACATTGATAAGTGTAATCAGGCACTTAGAGACCGACTGCTGGAAGTCAAGCCAAACACTAGCTTGGATGCCATTCTTTATTGTGCTGATCACCCCGAGCAGGCCTCAGACAGACGTAAGCCAGGCATCGGCTTGCTCCGTGAACTTCCCTGGAAATATGAGCCACAGCAAAGCTGGATGTTTGGCGATAAGCGAAGTGATATTGAGTTTGGTGAGAACGCTGGATTGCCTCCTGAGCAGTGCATCTTGATTGGGGAGGGTGAGCGAGCAGCGCCGAGCTTGCTTGAAGCGGTCCAGTGCTATGTTCTCAAACAAGCAACTGCTTTGTAAGGTCGCTGAGTTCGGCACGTCTTAGCGACACGGTATCTGGGGGATTTTGACTCCAGCTTGTACTTAGTGTGCAATAGCCGCGGCTTTGAGAATCGGGAAGGCGAAAGGCATTACACTCATGACCGCAAAAACCAGCATGCACTCTAGGCACGGAACTTCCGACGCGCCACTGCCTTCTTCCTCGGAGGCGGAATCAGAAAACGATGTGACCGCCTGGGTTGAAGAGTATGGCGACCGACTCTTTAAGTATGCCTTGTTCCGAGTAAGAAATAAAGAACTTGCCGAGGACCTTGTGCAAGAGGCCTTGCTCTCTGCCTTTCGTTCGCAGTCCTCATTTGAAGGTCGATCGTCGGTGTACACCTGGCTGGTGACCATCCTAAAGAACAAAATTATCGATCACGTGCGTAAGGATTCTCGCGCTTCCATGGTCAGTCTAGATGATGGTTTTCAGGATGAGCGTGGAGAGCTGTTCAATCGATTAGGACTCTGGAAGGTGGAACTACTCGAATGGGACGGAGGAGGGGAAGCCTTATTAGAGCGCGAGGATTTTCGAGCTCAGCTTGAAAGCTGCTTGGGGAAAATGCCGGAAAAACTTAGGCAAGCCTTTATCTTCAAAGTCATCGATGATCTGGATTCTGAAGAGGTTTGCACGATGTTGAAGATTTCGCCGAATAATCTCTGGGTAATGCTCTACCGCGCACGGATGCGTCTTAGAACATGTTTGGACAAGAACTGGTTCGAAAAAACGACGAGGAATTAGCTTATGTTTTCGTGGTGGTCTTGCGAAACTTTTACCGAACGAGTCTCTCGTGCCTTGGATGGGAAGCTCTCCTGGTATGAATTACCGAGCTATTATTTCCGTTTAATGCTCTGCAGTACGTCGCGACGATTTCGGCGTCAACTGTACCAGATGGAAGAATTTTCTGAAAAGTGCGGTTGCTGCTGCGTGTCGGAGAACAAGCCGCAGTTAGGGGAGGATGGACCGGGACTTTCTCCAGAGGCGAGCGAAAAACTCAAGAACATGCTGCGCAGTGAGAGCAACGCTGCCAAGTCCAAGGAACTCAGCTAGGGCTTGCGTGTCGTTACCGACAAATCAAGAGCCGCTTTATTCAAATGCCTTATTCGAAAGCTTGTCTGGCCAGACGGCTTACTTCTGCATCGTTACTTTGGCTGAGACTTTTTGCATAAGAGGCAAAATCTTTTTCTCGTTTGCCGCGAGCAATGAGGCGTGCTGCAAGCTCTCGTCGCACACTTGAATCCTCAACAGAATCAATATTGACGCCGACCACACGTGCCAAACCAAGATACGTTGTAGACTCAACGTCTGAGCTCAGCGCCTCTGCAACGTCTGAGCGGCCTGCGTAGTGAAGCAGTATTTTTTGCGCTCGAATTCCAACAAACGGTGGTTGTTCTTTTGTCCGATACTCTAACAGAAGTGCAACCAGCTCATCCTCGCCTCCAGCGAGTTGCTCTAAGCTTTCAACACTCGGCGTGCCGTGTGTGCTGCATCGATGAGAGAGGGCATTCATTACCGAGTCCATTTGACCGTGATCTTGTGCTTGGACCCCCGTTGCGGTTGCAAGCAAAGCGGCAAAAATCGAGGACAAGAGGGGAAGATCCACGGTGGATTTTCGCTGAAAAAGATTCTGCAACATTGGTCGAATGCGAGGGGACTGCGACATGATCTAGCTCCGTTTAGAAACAATAAGGGGTTACGACCTAAAAAGTATAACAAATTCCAAACTATACTCACCTACGTTTGACGCGAGGCATGGGTACTTAATTCTACTTAGGGAAGATGCCTCTGTCTATAAGCGTTTCCCGTGAAAGTCTACTCAATGGGTAGTTTAAGGCGCGAGATTCGTATCAGGGGGTTGGGGAAGTGCCTTCTCCAGTTGGCTTTTGCTGATCCTCACTTCCGCGAGCAGTTTGTCTTCTTGATACACCGCAACAAAGAGTTCTTCAATTTTAGATGGTCCAAAGAGGAAATGGCCGTTTTTGTCAGTTTTACCAAAAAGGAGTTCTTTGCCCTGAGCATTCCTGACTTTCACCGTGGCATTGGCAAGACCCACTCGCGACTCATCTCGAGCAGTAATCAGAATCGTTCGACTAAGAACTCTTGCCTCTATCTCAGGGCCGGGGGAGGGGAGCAGGCAAGAAGAGAAAATCAGAGCGCTCAGGAGATAGCCGAGTTGCTTATTCACGCAAATCTTTCCCTTGTAGCCTATGGTTCCTCATAGAGTTGATCAAACTCTTTGGAGATTTCTTTATCCAGGGCAATTCTTGAAGATGTTGAAGTAAGTGTTCCTACCGGATCTTGTAGAGAAGAATCGACATACGGTGCAGTGGAAAGGTCTAAGTCACTACCAAGAATGATTGCGTAGCCGTTTTCCTCTCCATATCGATGAATAATTTCGCGCAAGTCGACGAGTAAGCCGCCAACGACTTTGGTATTTACCTGATTGAGACTTTTCATTTTCTCGGTTGAATTCTTCGCCTTTTTCGCTTCGAGATAAAGTTTCTTATAACTCTGCTCAAGCTGACGACCTGCCCGCGAATTTAGGATGATATCTTGTAAATCCACCGTGCCAATTTTGACAGGGGAGGAGGTGTCGGTGCGGGAAGGTTCTTCAAATTCAATCGTAAGTTCTGGCGCTTCGTTCTGTTCTTCGGCGCTTGAAGTGCTCTCTATCTCCTCAGAGGATGGTTCGGTATCGGCAAGTCCCGAGGGGCCGTCACTTGGAAATGAAGAAGCGAGTTGTTCTTCGCCTGAAGGCGCATCTCCTCCGCCGAAGAGGAGTAAGCCAGCGCCAAAGACAAGTAAGACCAAGGCAGCAAGAAATGGTTTGGGAAGCGCAAGAATCTTCTCACGCAGACTGACCCCCTGAGAGCCATGACCGCGCGGGCCGCGAGATGCGATATCGATATCTGGTACTTCGTGATTCTCAGGATGGACAAGCGGATCAACGTCGGAGTAGTCCGAGGACGAATCGCCGAACATTTCACCCGCTGGCCCTTCAGATTCTGCATCAAACTGTGGTTCGTCATCGTCGAGGTGAAGTTTTTGCTGGCCGAACGCACCGGTAAAACTCTCAAGACCATGCGGCTCATCCATCTGCTCTGGTAGACTACCGAGGCTGTCATCCGCTGCGTCAGAAAACTCGAACTCATCGACGGCACGCGCAATTTCTTCAGCAGGAATATCGGCCAAGGTGTCTTCAGTTTCGGTCGGATCAAAACTAGGAAAGCTCGACTCCTCCGCGCGTTCCGGTTCCGCGGTGCTACTCGCTGAAAGCTCCAAGCGTCGTGAAATTGCAATGAGGTTTGAGGGGCGCTCAAGGGTATCTTTTGCCAGCATCTCCATCACAAGCTCTTCGAGTGCGGATGGAATAGAAAATCTTGGCTGCCCTTCGGAGAACGAGGGAGGGAGATCTGAAGCTTGACGCATCAAGAGATCCATCACCGCCTCCGCGCCGCGTCCCTCCGCACGGAATGGTGGCTGACCACAAAGCATTTCGTACAACACAATACCCAGGGAGTAGATATCGCTTCGTACCGTAATTTCCTCTCCTCGGACATGCTCTGGGGAAAGATATTCTGGCTTGCCAATGATTTGACCACTTGGACTAACCGCCCCACCAAACTCCGGATCTGAGAGAAATCCAGATATTCCAAAGTTAAAAACGTAGACTGGAGCGGAAAGAGAGTCTTCTGGGAGTAAGATACAGTCCGGCGCAAGACTGCCGTGCACGATGTCGAGCTCGTGCGCTGCGTGTAGTGCTTCGCAAGTGCCTTGGGCAACTTTTAATACCGTATCGAGAGAATCCAAGGTCCCAGACTCAAGTGCAGACTCGAGTGTCTCTCCCGCAGGGAACGGTGAAACCACATACGCAGTGTCCTCAATTGTACCGAAGTCGGTGATGCGTAACACCGCGGGGCTGGTGATTGAAGCAAGAAGTCTAGATTTGGTCTGAATTCGATCTAAGAGCCCTGAGGTGACCAACTTTGTCGCAAAGATTTTGACGAGAACACGAGAGTCGGTGAATTGATCCAACGCGAGGTAGTCAGAACCAACACTGCTGGAACTGAGACAGCGTTCAATCTCGTAGCGTTCTGCAATAGTTTTTCCCTGCAATGAATCCTGATCGCTAGACATGATGTATCCCGTCAAAGTGTTTACAGAGCCTTATGCTCCATACCCTAGGATGCCTTACTATAACGTCAAGTTTCTCCTCAAATCACGGCTGCGGAAGGTTGGACCGTGATTGGCTTCCGCGCTTCATCAAGGTAAAAGTTTCGACACAGTGGAGTCTGTAGACGGAGGCGGAAATCAATGTTTCGTCGTGCTCTTTCCGTTGACCTTGAGTGTTTTAAATATGGCGAAACGTTCATCTCCTCCACCCTCAAGCTCTGTCGCAGCGTCTGAACCCTCACTAGAATAGTATTTTGCTGCCGATTGAGCCTTCTCGCATTGAGCAATACTCTCCGCAGCGCAACTCACCGTGTAGGGAAGTTGGAGGATGAGGTATTCCTCAACGATATCGGTGCAATCAACTTCTTGCCCATCGTGAAAGCCAAACCCCAAATCTTCGAACTCATCAATTGTTTTGCCGCTCATTGCGCGCGGTTTCAATATGAGGTCAATGTCGGCCTCAAGTTCGCGTTCAATCGGCTCCGCGCAGCGCGAGCAGGCTACCTCAAACTTTGCACTTGCATGACCGCGCACA
The DNA here is from genome assembly GCA_964351345.1 of uncultured Bdellovibrionales bacterium. Lineage (GTDB taxonomy): Bacteria > Bdellovibrionota_C > UBA2361 > SZUA-149 > SZUA-149 > SZUA-149. The sequence goes on from CAYGNZ010000024.1 coordinate 12,375, forward strand.
CTGACACTACGACCATGGAGCTCCAGTCGGAGTCGCGCCGAGGGGTCAGCGTGAAACAAATACTCGGGGCTCCGAGCGGTCTTACTTTCGCGAATACGGCTCCCTGCGTTCACTCTCTCGTTTAACGATTCGCAGGAAGAATTGAATTCTAGGTCGCGGCCCTCTGCCGGGATGTCTTTAATCTTTATTTTCATTAACGGTGGAATCCTAGGCTACTGATATGTTGCCACTCTGCTGGTCGTGTGTTGCAAGCTCTGCGGCCTTTTCTTCTTCGCGCGCCCGCGCACAGACCACGTGTTGAGCCAATCGCTTCAGGCCAAGTACGAGACTACGAAGACCGTTTTTCCGACCGGCACTTAAGTGAGCGTCGAGTCCGAGCTGTTCAAACACCTTCTGTTCCTCAATCGCAAGTACTTGTTTCTCGTCTTTGCCTAAATAAAGCGACATCAACACGGCGATCAAACCTTTTACGATTAACGAATCGCTGTCCGCACGAAACTGAAACCCCTCTCCACTTCCGCCGCCGATCAACCACACACGAGACTGACAGCCTTGAATTCGATTCTCCTCGATACGGCCTTGTTCGGGAAAGCTAGGTATGTCCCGCCCCATTTCAATAAGGTAGGTATATCGCTCTTCCCAGTCATCAATTGCCTCAAAGTCGGCGAGAATGTCTTCGATGGTTCTCAACGTTTAGCTCTCTTCCTTCTTTCCCGCAGCAGGGGGGCAACAGGGGATGCATTGATCTCCAGGACCACACAGGATTGCATCGAGATCCTCTCGAGGAGCCTCTTTGCTCACTCGACGTGGCAAGGCAAGCACACCGCCCGAAATTACTCGATGCACCTCAGCAGTTGGTTCGGCTGAAGAATCGAGCAGGTCGAGTCGTTGGCAAAGCTCGGCCCAGGTTTTTATCTCCTCCTGCATTCCGTGCTGGAGACTGAACGTTTTGCCGTTGGCGGGACAGTAATATTCGTAGGAAAGGGGCATAGAGTGACGACGATTTAGTTAATTTATTCTGACCCTAACATTTGCGGAAATTATCGGCAATACGAGGGCAAGATCGGAAAACCCATCGCCTCGATGTCATTCGGCGCCAGTCGGAGGTAGCTTTTGCTCGATACGCAGCAAGGCGTAACCCTTAGGCAATTCCTTTTCAATGTGGTGCAGGCGTCCTGATTCCTCCAGCGTAACTCGGCACAGGGGGTTGGCGAGCACTCTTGTGCCGATCTTGAGATTTGCCTCGCGTAGGGCGGTGGCATCATACACGGAGGTATGTTCGCAGCGAGCTAATTTGCATTGTTCAAGATCAAGCAATAATTCGGTAAAGCGAACGAAGCGTTCAGAGCGATCAGCGAATTCTCGTTCGATACAAACCACATACTCTTGAGGGCGTAAGGAATCAGGAAGCTGCGCCATCGCAAGCATCGTCTTATCACTTCTATGAATTGGTATGTTGAACAAGGTAAAGGCGAACACGCAGAGCACGCTGATTGCCACAATACCGCGTTGAAGCCATGCTGTTTGAAGCCGCGAGATGAGTGGCCTTAAGGGATAGCCGGCAAGGAGTCCTACGCCAAGCATCGGAAACAAGGCGTAACGAGAACGGCAATCCACGAGCAGCATAATGGGGATAAGGGGGAGACTCCAAAGGATAAGGAAGAGCTGCACGTCATCGATGTGCTTGATTGACCGAATTTTCAAACTTCTCACTGCGGCTCTGCCCAACTCGAACAGCCCGACCCACGACAGTGGGGCCCAGGACACGGCAATCGCAAATAGCCAATCAAGGAGGTTCAGACCAAACTCGTCGTTTGCTCGAATTGGATTTATCCATTGGTTATCAATTGCGGTGGAGAGATACTCCTTGGAGAGAACCATCATTCCGCAAATGCCAAGGGCAAGCAGAGCGAAGATCACAAGGGCGAAACGTTGTTTCAGCCAAGTGGTTGTTACATCGAAATTGCGAATGAGTCCAAAGACTGTCAGGGGAAAGAGAAACAGTAGGAGAAACGGTGTTTTACTTTGCAGAAGTAAAGCGACACCAAAGAAAAGCGCGATGCGGGGGAAACACCGAGTACTATTTGAGGAGCGCTCCTGGGGTAATGCGTAGAAAAGGCAAAGCAACGCGCCGAGAAGAGAAATTCCTTCGACGTTTAGATCCAGTATGTCACGCATGAACACGCGAGTGCAGACAAAAAGAATGACAAGGCAGAGCGCAACGGTATCAGCAAAGAGTTTCTTTGCGATAAAACCGAATAGAATGAGAGAGGTGAAAACAAATATTGCGGCAGGAAGTTTTGCCCAAAAAGTACTATAGCCGAACATTTTAAAGGTGAGTGCGAGTATCCAGAAAAGCAGATGGGGTTTGTTCGCGTACTGCTCGCTGTGTTGATAGCCGTCGTAAAGATTAATCCAATCTCCGCGAAGCAGAATGCTTTTGGCGATGTGCGCGTAACGAATTGCGTCAACTGCAAGATGTCCTTGATCCAGATGGCTGAAGCAGACGCTTGCGGCAAAAAGTATCAATAGAAACTCGAAGCGTTTCATACTTGAGAGCCCGAGCAGTGTCGGGGTTCGTGGCGTTGTGTCAATTGCTCTGCTTATAGGTTTCGAATGCAAGAAGCACCCAGGAGAGAATAAACAAGGTCCCGCCGATAGGGGTAATCGCTCCAAGCCACTTCACTCCAGTAACAGAAAGTAGATAAAGCGAGCCGCTAAAAAAAAGTATTCCGAAGCACAAAGAAAGGCAGATCCTTGAGACGCTATTCTCACTAAGGGCGCACGGGGTTGCGAGCGAACAAACAACAAGCATACCCAAAGCATGTACTAAATGGTAGAATGAGGCTTTCTCAAATACCGCCATATGATAGGCATCGAGGCGTTCACGAAGTGCGTGAGCGCCGAATGCGCTTAACGCGATACCTGCAGCAAGAAGCAGGGAGGCAAGAAGGACATATTTTGGTATAGTGTTCATAGCGTCTCCTGTAAGTCTGCAACATAGACAGCTGCGGACGAGATTTCAAGAATTGAGCCGCGAATAGAGAGTTTTTGAATAGAATTTAGGGTGTAGCAGCGATTTGTGAAAACTGTAATTGATGAAATTCGGGCAAGAGAGGATCTCTCACTGTTTCTTGAGCTGTTGGAGAAGGCTGAATTGCTGGGTTCGCTTGAGATCGCACACGAGCTGACCGTATTTGCTCCCAACAACGAGGCTTTTTCTCTAGCCCCGCAAGATATCCTTCAAGACTATTACAAAATCTTTTACACCACGAAGCAACTTGCTACTCATCACATCGTCGTCGGGGCGATGAAGTATGATGACCTGCTCAGCAAAGCGAGACAGGACATCGATACCGCAGCCCAAACCAAACTACGAATTACCGACACCTACAGTGTTGTCCGAGTAGCGGGGTCAAAAATTGTGGAGCAAGATATTGAAGTAACGACCGGAATACTCCACGTGCTCGATCGCCTGCTCCTTCCACCAGAAAAGTTACAATAGTCTGACTACGCGACCGACGCTGCCTCGCTTAACGCCGCCTCCGCGCACACACGAGAATAGAGGTCTTCGGTTTCCTGTACGGTTCTGTTGAGACTAAAGGACTCTTGAATTCTTTTTCGAGAAGCGATGCCAAACTCCTTGAGTCGCTCGGGGTCGCTTGCAATCCGACGTATCGCTTCTGCAATCTGTTCCGGAGAGTTCGGCTCAACCAAATAGCCCGTTTCACCATCGTTAATCAGTTCCGGTGTCCCACCCACGGTAGTGCCAATCGCGGGGATTCCTTGTGCCATCGCTTCGATGACGGCTTTGGGTAGCCCCTCACTACCTTTGGTAGGGAGCACCATCGCGTCACAGGCCCCCACCAGTGCGGCCGCGTCTTTTCTCCATCCGGTAAAGTGCAATCGATCACGAACTGAAAGGGAACGTGCCATTTCATGAAGCCGCGGGTCTCGGATGTCACCAAGCAGGAGGTAATGGAAGCGGTCGTCGTCTTTGAGCAGGTTTGCCGTTTCGAGCAATACATCAACCCCTTTACTCGGCCGCATGTTGGCAACACAGCAAAGAACAAAAGCGTCTCTCGGGATATTAAATTCGTCGAGTGCAGTTCGTTCGCTCGAGTGATACCAATCTATCTCGTGCCCTTTGTAAATTGTTTCGATTTTTTCGGGTGGAATTCCGGTAGAGACGAGATACTTTGCAATCGCTTGGGACACACAAATTATCTTATCCACTTTATTGTTGCGAAAGGTGAGTTGGCTTGTGGGATCAAACTTTGAGACATTTCCCATTGCCCCTCGATAGGCAACGATTCGTGGACGAGGACGGAGTCCACGGGAGGCAAGGATGCTTGTGGATAGATTGCGAGAAGTGAACACGTGCAGTACGTCATACTTCTTCGACTTCAGTTTTTTTCGAATGCGAAATAT
>CAYGNZ010000025.1:0-14353 GCA_964351345.1 uncultured Bdellovibrionales bacterium
CTGCCCTGGCAGCGACCCTCCTTGTCACTCCGGGACGATTTGATGCTGATGACACGGAAATAAACCTTGGCGACAGAGTGCTAGCGTCCTTCCTCGCTGGCCGAAGCTACGAGTGTTCAGTGACCCAAAAACTGATCAGCGATGCTGATAGTTTCATTACCTTTGATTTAAATGCGCTCGATCCTGCTGGTGATCCATTCACGCTGAACCCTAGCGGAAACATCCATCCAGTCATTTCAGCACCCACTGGCAAGTCCTCGCTTCGTTCTCGAGTCACCCTTATTGCGGAGGATTCGGGCAAGTATTCCCTCGGATTTGATACAACAGTTAGCGCATTTGCCACGGTTCGTTGCCGAGAAAACACGCTCGTCGGTGACTTCAATACCTTTTTCGCCACAACTCCGATTCTTGAACTGAGTAACAATAGCAATACCGAGCTTGAGGCTAGTGTCGAAGTTTTCAATTTTCAAGGAGATCGCATTGGGCAGGAAGAAGTACATGTGCCCGCATCTCGCAGAGTAGATACGGTTCTTGCCGATATCCCTGCTCAAACCTACGGCACAATCCGTGTCCTCTCCCTTGCTCCTGTGGGTGCACTTCGAGGAACGGTTTCGGAATATGACTTCGGCGAGCAGATTATTCTTAAGCGAGAACGGGCACTTACCTTAGCCACCGCGGCAAACTAACTTTTACCCACAAAAGTGGTCACACATTCTTCATTGACGGCATAACTGTTTGCGTGATACAAAGAGTGTGTAAATTACACATTTTGAGAATGTAGTGAACGACTCGCGAAAAATTGCATCGAGCTGCCTTCGGCTCATACTTCGGCCTGTTGCCCGATTCTGCCTTCGTCGCTCATTGCGCATTCAAGACGCACTCGAGATGTTTAAAGAGGTCTTTGTGACAAGCGCGGTGGAGGAAATGCAACGTTCAGGTGAAAAGGTGAACATCAGTCGCCTGAGCGCGATGACGGGTTTGCATCGACGCGATGTGATGCGCCTGCACCTTGAAGGAGCAAAAGCGACAAAAAGCGGGAGTTTAATGAGCCGAGTTATCGGACAGTGGATGAATGATGCTGAGTTTCTTGGCAGCAGAAACCGTCCACTTATCCTCACTCTTGATGGAGAGAACAGTCAATTTCGTCGCCTCGTGGCCAAAGTCTCTCGTGACTTAAACCCCGGTACCGTATTGTTCGAGTTGGAAAGAGTTGGTTCAGTGGAACGAACTCCCCGAGGCGTGAAACTCCTGCTTCACCACTATGTTCCGGTGGAGAACGCAGAAGAAGGCTTTGCGTTGCTTGCTAAAGATAGCGAAGATCTAATTGATGCAGTCGATCAAAACATCTTCGGAAACCTCGAGAAACCAAATCTACACGGTCGTACTGAGTTCGATAAAATTCGACCAGACGCCATTCCCTATATTCGCGAATGGCTCCTCACAGAGGGCTCCGCGTTTCATAAACGAATAAGTCAATTCCTCGCTCAGTTTGACACAGATTTTCACCCGGGCGATGACGGTGTGCGCGGGGGGGCCACCGTCTCGCTCGGTACTTTCTCTATGATACGCCTCGATAAATCGGATACATGATGAAAGATTCTCTTGCCGCAAAACGGTTCCTATTATTTGTTCTTTTCAACGCCTTCACCTTTCTCGCTTGCGCGGGCGGTGGGACCTCAGGGACCGGACTGAAGACCTTCAGCGGTGTCGCACGCACTCCAAGCGGCATGCCGGTTGCTGGAGTCGAAATCGCAGTCGCAGGAACAGATTCCCAATCGGTGACAAGCGATGATGGCCGCTACCAATTTCAAGCGGAGCTTGGTGCGGGTAGTGTGCAAGTTGATGTCGCAAATGAAGGTCAAACAAATTCTGTCGAAGTCAGTGGCCTGCCAGAAGGGGATGCGGAAGTGACAATTGACATTGCAGTCGATGAAGAAACTCGTGCTGCCACCGCAATTTCTGTCGATGTCCAATCACGCAGCGATCAAAATCCTCCCGCAGATTCTGGAACAGATATGCCGTCAGAAGAGGATACCGGGAGCGGGTCGGGAGAAACACCGTCCCCCTCTCCCCGCCTAACCCTCATCAGTGGCGTGTTACTCGACGCTGAAGGCCTACCCCTTGCAGGTGTTCGTGTCTTCTCAGAAGCCTTAGGCCTAAGCGTAGTCACTGATGAATTTGGCATGTTTTCCATAGAAGGGCTTATTGAAAGCGAGAGGCTCGCTCTTTCATTCGGTGAAGATCAAAGCTCAATTGAAACAGAAGTAGAGCTAAGTGAGGACACTTCTTCGGTCTCATTAGTGCTCCAAGAAAATCAGGAAGAGGACGGTTCAAGCAGTATTGCTACGGAAATCACCGATATCGAGTTTCGTGAAGACCGAGATCCAACCGCGAACCCTACCCCCGAAGAAGACATTGAGGATCCAGAACCAACAGGAGAGGAAAATCCCGGCGGTAGCAATCAGGACGACCCCACAAACGATGACGGACAAATAACTCCACCGGTGAACGACCTACCGAATGACGGAGAAGTGGAGGAAGAAGAAGAGGAGGAAGCGGAACCAGATACTCCGGAAACTCCCGCGCCAGAAACCCCAGGTGAATTAGAGCCAGATCTACCAGGACCGTCCGACCCAGGCTCGCCCGACGTTACGGAAGAAGAAGAGTTTGCACCATAAGCAGTAAGGAGAACAATGCCTATGAACATCTGCCGCTTTCTGCTCTTAGCTCTTGTATTCTCTTCGATGGGCGTAAAACTACTACACGCCGAGGTTTGTAATCGGAATGACGTGGTCCAGAGCAGAAGTGCAGCTAAGGACACGTTGCAAGTGAAGCTAATTTCAACAAGGAGACCCGGTGGACACTCCCAAGGGGTAACACTAAAGATACACACCTCTGGTCGAAGCAACACCGTTTTCGTGACGAAAGTAAACGAGGCGTTCAAGCTCTACGCCTCTCCGCTCCGAGGGGAGATATTTTTTAGTCACCACTCTCCGCTTGCTCTGGAGTAAGGAAATTGCTCTACCTCAGATTGAGCTGCAAAGCACTAATCTAAAGGGGAATTTGACGGTCCGTCTTTAGGACTTTGAGGTACTCACTTCTTTCCATCGAATATGGAACTCAAGAAACGCTAACGATTTTATCTTCTATCGTTTGCTCTTTATCTGTCCGGCTTCCTAGCTTAATCGTGCTACTTATTCGCACCACTCCCTCAGCGTGCAAAGCCTCATGACATTTCTTCACTACCGCAAACACCTCATCCCAATCTCCCTCAATATTGGTTCCGTATCCGTGAACAGTATAGCTAAGTCCTGAGTCCCTGATTATCTCAACGCAACGCTTCACTTCGGAGGAAACTGATACGCCTTCACCCATTGGCACGACACAAAGATCGATAATTATTTTCATAGCACTCCCCGCTCTCACTTCTGGCTAATGATATCGTCCACAAAAAGGGCGACTGAGGCTTACTACCACGGTGCAGCAGTAACAGGGAGTGAGTCAGTGACTTGAAAATCCCGCTCTGAATTCACAATGAGAGCAAACTGCTCTGACCACTCTCGAATCGACTCCCTCGCATGAGCGTAGAACTGATAATCCTTTAAGGTTGCAATTGCGAGCTTATCCGCCTCTCTATCCGCAAAGGACACCAATAGCTCTCCGTCCTTTCCGTCGTAGACATTCGCCTCAAAGGCGATACTACCACCCCCTGCCCTCGACACGAGACCTCCGCCAGGCACGAGAAAACCAAGTGTAGTTCCGATCGCGTTGATATGCACTTTGGTCGCGATGACTTCAACCAATGCGTATTCAACGATTAGGCAATCTTGGTCGGGACTATCCACAATCTCCCAGCGATTCATATCCTCGCCCGCGAACGCGTCTCGAAGTTGCTGGTCAAAATACCTTGCCAATTCCTTTACGTCCGCCTCGTAGCCCTCTCGATCTAAGGAATTTAGCTCCGACCACCACCCCTTTTCTAGCAAGAAGTCAGTACGAACAGGTAGCAATACTAATTTCGTCACTTCCTCGCGACGTTGGTAAAACATATCTTCATTTTTGTACCACACTCCGTGAAACGGAGAGCGCTGACGCTCAGCGGTCAATGGAAGGACTGAGGGGATGAATCCGGCACGCTCCGCCGCACTCGCTTTAAGCAGTGAATTTGTTTGAGCACAACCTGAGAAAAGAATAAGGCTCGCAAGAACAACAATTCCGACAACAAGCACCCTAGGTGATGCAGTCGCCGAGATACTTTCCACGTTCTCCATTTTGATCTCCTGGTAGGCAAAAGCGTTGCCAAAAACGAAAGGACTCAGAGACTACTACTTCTCTGAGTCCATTCGCAAAAAGCGTCGCGATGCGCTACCTGAGATACGAGTGATCGTGACCCTATCAGCGCACCATATTCAGCGCCCGGGCCACCTCCTCAATGCCATCAAACTCTTCGCTCTTTGCAGGAATGAGTTTCTTACGTAACATCGCAGAAAGCAACTTTTCGTCGGTAATAGAGACTAACGCCTGCTGTACTTTCTCAGTAAAGCCTTTTCCATAGCGCTTTTCGAGCACGGGGTGAGCGGTCCAGTTATAATCTGCGTAGCGAGGTGTTTGCCAAATTATCTTGACGGTCTCTGGGTCTGAGGTTCCTGAGGAAACCCTTTCGTCATATACCCCATAATTAACCGCGCCAACCTGGTATTGCCCCGATTCAACCAATTCTACGGTCTTGTCATGACTTCCGGAAAACCCTACTGGCTTGGAGAAGAATTCCTCTGGGGACTTTTTCGTATTCTCTCGAATGAAAAACTCAGGCATCAAGCGCCCTGAAGTAGAACTGCGAGAACCAAAGGTAAAACTAAAATCTGCAATTCCCGCTGGGAATTCCTCTGAACGTTGAAGACCTGTATCCTTATGAGCAATGAAATAAGAATAGTACTGAGGATCAGATTCTCCCTGCGCTATCGCCTCTGCGCCAGGCACAGCCAATCGGGCTTGCACACCGGTGAGTCCACCAAACCACGCGAGTTGGATATCTCCATTTTTAAACATTTCTACCGAAGCTTGATAGTCACTCGATGGCACGTACTCAGTAGGTACTCCTAACTTCTCTGTTAAATAGTCCGCAAGAGGCTGGAATTTCTCCTTCAACTCGGTCGTATTTTGATCGGGGATTGCACTAAACTTCAGTACTGCCTGTTCTTCAGCCATCGCGGTTCCTGCGCTGAAGAAACAGACGGCAACAATGGTGAGCAAAGAAAATCTTGAGCGTAAATTTTTCATTTTGGATTCCGCAGAAGAGAAGTTCTAAAATATACCGCCGCACGAATATAAACGACCTACGAAGCACATCCACCTATCTTCGGACCGAGATCGACGACGCATGAAAAAAGACCCGCGATGGGGTCTTTTTATTGTTTTCGTATTCTGGCGGACACCGTCACAAATGGCAACTGTGACAATATGTCTCGCCGTTCTGCTATTATTTCAATGGATAATCTATATCCTGAACGATTCTCCGAAAAGCCCCTGATTAGGTCGCTTCAAAATCGACATAGTCGGAGCCGAAAAACAGCGACACAAGTGCTCGCAGAATAAAAGCGCCAACCGCGACAACTAACATTCCCACCGCTGCGCGATACGCTCCCATCGCTGCCGCTACAATCGCACCCAAGCCAGCGACCACCATAATCAGTGCACCGAAGGCTCCCTCGACCAATTTAAATAGATTTCCAACTGAATTCCGAATTAGATCATCTTCAAAAGCAGCTTCTGAGAACGATCCGGTTGGTCCGCCGCCTTGAGCATGGCTTACCTCAGTCATCCCACCGCACAGCATGCAAACTCCCAACGAAAGCAGGAGTAATGAGCTGTGTCGCTGAGCACTGAGCACCATGCGCACACAAGCAGCACGGTATGTGGCTTGAGCGCTGGTAATCAAATGTTTCATCTTTGCTCTCCTCTTTACTCTAAGGCCTCTGCCTTAGCTCTGCTTCATCTGTACGACTACGCGTAGAATTAAATCTAGGCGTCATCGAGGTTATAGGCCCTCAATGCGCACTCGTTGCAAAAAAAATTCTGCAGATTTTTTCATCCTGCTTCACTCGAAAAAACATCTGATTTGCTTAGCTTTTTCCAGCAAAAGCATTCCAGAATCGGTAAGAATTGGTTAGTATTGTCGTCGTTTTCTATTCAATGAGGAGAATGGACTAACCCTTTGCGAGAGGCCTAGAACAGACTGTGCGCAGCAAATCCGCCATCAATAAATGCTTTTTGCATTTCTTACTATTTTCGCTTTTGCTCAGCCTTGTGGCTTGTGGAGGAGGCGGGAGCGATACCTTCTCCGAGACGCCAGTTACACCAGGCTCTGCCTCCTTTCGATTTTTGCGTTGGAACACGACTGCAATCGATGCCAGCGGATTTGATCATTCAGCCGAGGGGGGAAGACAGCAATTCGGACCGACCAAATCCAGCAGGGCGATGGCAATTGTGCATCTCGCGCTTTTTGAAACGATTAACGCCTTTGAACCTCGATTCACTTCGCTTCTAGGACTAGACATTACTCCCGCTGTCGGCGCATCGCTTCAGGCTGCTATCACCCAAGCAGCCCATGACACTCTGGTAGATCTTTATCCCTTACAGGCTGCGTTTTTTGAACAAGTTCTAAGAGAGGATTTTTCTCTCGAAGCGGATCCCCTCGCGCTTCAATCCGGTGCAGAGTTTGGAGCCGCGGTGGCAGCGGCAGTCCTAGCGAATCGTCGTAATGATGGAGCTGAGCTAAGTACCGATTTCAACGAAGGTCAGTATCAATTTAGCGAACTACCAGGTCGCTGGAGAAAAGACCCCGTCAATCCAGATCAGCTTCCTGTAGGCTCTCTTTGGAGTCTCGTGCGGCCCTTCACCCTTTCCTCGGCCGAACAGTTTCGCTCAGCTCCCCCGCCCTCAATTCAAAGCAGCGAATACGCCGAAGCGTTTGCAGAAACTTTTCGCTTGGGAGGAGATGGAATCACTACTCCAACCGAACGAACACCTGAACAAACAGAAATTGGTATCTTCTGGGCATATGACGGGCTTCCGAGTCTTTGCGCTCCGCCGAGGATGTATAATCAAATCACCAGAAGGATTGCCGCACTTCGCGGAACCACCGACGTGCACGAGCTTGCTCGCTTATTTGCCCTGGTGAATATTGCGATGGCGGACTCGGCTATCGCCGTCTGGGATTCGAAGTATTTTTACGACTACTGGCGTCCAGTGACGGCGATTCGCGAAGCGGATCCAGGGACTGGTCCAAGCGGGCTGGGTGATGGAAATCCTCTCACCTTTGGAGACGCCAATTTTACCCCTCTAGGTTCACCTAGTAGTAACCTAGCAGCAAACGACTTCACGCCGCCCTTTCCCACCTACCCTTCTGGCCATGCGGGGTTCGGCGGTGCTGCCTTCGGTGTACTTCGTTTGATCTACGGCACCGACGAGATACCGTTCTCCTTTATCTCTGATGAGTTTAACGGAATTACTACCGACTCCCAGGGAAATATTCGGCCAGTAGTTGAGCGAGTGTATCAAACTCTCAGTGATGCTGAATTTGAAAATGGTATCAGTCGAGTCTATTTAGGTATTCACTGGCGATTTGACTCAACGGCCGGCACTACTCTCGGCCGACAAGTAGCTGAGCATGTATACCGATCCACCCTGCAACCTTTACCCGAGCAATAAATTGAATTTCGAGCTACCTACAAAATCCAATTCGCGGAAAACACGAGTGCTACTGACCTCACTCGCCTTACTCTCATGGATAGTCAGCACCCCATCGCTCAAGCTCTCTGCGACTCCCGACAATCGGATAGCGAAACTGCTTCCGGACAGGCAGCAGCTTGTGATTAAGCCCTATGTGCTCGGGCTGGAGAATCCGTGGGGAATGGCCTTTCTTCCAAACGGAGACTTGCTCGTTACCGAAAAGTCGGGCGCACTTCGCCTTATCCGCAAGGGAAAATTAGAACCAAATCCGATTGCCGGAGTACCAAACATTTGGAATCACGGCCAAGGTGGACTTCTTGATATTGGGCTCCATCCAGATTTTGCTGACAACCAATTGCTGTATCTAAGTTTCGCCTATCAGGAACGGCAATCCTCCGTGGGAAGCACCGCGATTCTACGGGCTCGTTTTGAGAACAACGCTCTAGAAGATGTGCGCATTCTCTACAAGGGGCAACCGAGCACTTCGGCGGGCCATCATTTTGGTAGCCGACTCACTTTTGATTCTGAAAATTTTCTCTATTTTTCAATCGGCGATCGTGGTCAGAGAGACACATTTCCACAAGATCTCTCTCAGGATGGTGGAAAAATTTATCGAATTCATGATGATGGGAAGATTCCAACAGATAATCCTTTCCTCAACACTCCTGGAGCAAAACCTGCGATCTATTCCTACGGTCACAGAAATCCTCAAGGACTCACCACACACCCCAGCACTGGAAAAATTTGGTCTCACGAACACGGCCCTAAAGGAGGCGACGAGCTTAATCTGATACTTCCGGGACGTAATTACGGCTGGCCCGTGATCAGCTACGGACGAAACTATTCCGGCACGAGTTTCACCGACCTTGTCGCGAAAGAGGGTATGGAGCAACCTATCACGCATTGGACTCCCTCTATTGCTCCCTGCGGAATGAGCTTCATCGAAGGCGGACGGTATCCAGGATGGGAGGGTAATTTGGTACTCGGCTCGCTAAAGTTTGGCTATCTGGTGCGTGTTGAATTGAAGGACGAAAAAGTGCTGCGACAAGAGAAAATTGCCAGCGGAATCGGCCGAGCAAGAAACGTTGTCCAAGGTCCAGACGGACTACTCTATGTTGGAGTCGAAGGGAGAGGAATATTTAAATTATTGCCGAAATAACGTCGTCTACTTCTCGTTCCGCCATTTTTTCTTAGGTGTCCTTCTGCAGCGCTCACTGCAATACACTACCTGCTCCCAACATCTGCTCCATCGCTTGCGCCAAGTAAATTTTCTGCTACAGACGGGGCAAAGCTTGTGTGGTAAGTTTACTTTTTTCAAAGCGATTCCAAGGATACTGACGCTGCAAGCAACAGCAGCACTGCACTGCGAAGGCTCCATGCAATTGTCCGTAACCAGTTGCCGCGTATTAGTTTGGCCGCAGTTTCTTCGCGAAATACTCTCGACAAAGAATTGTGAAGGGGCACTTGTAGTAGGACTGTTGAAAGCCAAATCACCGCTAATAGCACGAGCAAGAGAGCAGCGGCATTTTGTTCAAACCCATCGCGAGCGCTGAGCACTAAAAGAATTGCGACAAGCAACTCAAAACCCATCATAGGACCGACTACATACCCTGTGCGCCTTGTATGAAGGGAATGGTAGCGAGGGAAGCTCTCCTCATTGAGCGTCAAAAATGACGGGTAGTGCGCAATTTGAACAAACCAGATAAGCCCTGTCATAAAAAAACAAGTGAATAGATTGAGGCAGAGTAGTAATTGGTAATTCGACATAATTGCAGTTGAGTTTGGTGGCGCTATACCCCTCGAGATTTCACACTGCCCAATCCACCGTCCACGCCAAGAGTTTGGCCAGTAACCCAGCTTTGTTGCGAATCAAGAAACCAGACAACGGCCGACACGATATCTGAAGTGTGTCCGATTCTTCCAAGGGCATGCATCGCAACCGAGGCTTTCAGAGACTGCTCGTTACTTGTAATCCGCTCACTCAGGGGAGTATCGACCAATCCAGGCGCGACACAATTAATTCGCAGGCCTTTTGCAGCGTAGCTTGCAGCCGAGCTGCGGACTAAAGACTCTATACCTCCCTTCGCAGCCGCGATGGCATCATGGTTGGCAAGACCGTAACGAGTTGCCGCAGTAGAAATAAGCACCACACTTGCATCTCGCATACTTGTCCCCGCGGCACGTACGACCGAGAAAGCAGTCGTAAGATTGCTCGCCAGCACCTCTGACCACTCCTCCGCTGATGTTCGATGGGCAGGCTTGAGAAGTAGTGAGCCAGCACAATTCACCGCTCCGTCTAAACCACCAAGCTCTTCGCTCGCTCTCTCGAAGACCGCAGCAGTCGCTTCGAAATCGCTCGCATCAAGGATGCCGTATGATGCTCGGTATTCTTCAGCAAGTGAGGCAATTCGCTCTTCATTTCTACCCGTGAGGAACAGCTTGTGTCCCCGACTGGCAAGTTCGGAACTCAGCGCAGAACCCAAGCCTCCGCCTGCTCCGAGAATAATGTAGGCTTTTGAGTTTTCTTGCATCGTTGGCCTCAAATTCTAAATTGCAGTGAAAGAATCCTAGCAATTCGACGGATGCGAGGCGGCGACCTAACAATAAATATGACAACAAATGAGCAATATTATTCGATTTCGTCATCCTCATAGCGCTCTGCGGGCAGCTTGTCCCAATCCGCCTGAAGGGTAATCTCATTGCGAAACATCACACTCTCTTCGATACCGGGTCTGGGTTTTAGAAACAGGAGCATCTCTTGCTGCATTCTTTGACCAAGATAGTCACGATAGCGCTCCGAACGAACAGTGCCGAGAAGCGTCACTAGCCCCTTCTCTACTTTTACGTGAAGGTCAGAAGTAGTTTCGTCTGCAAAGTCCCGCTGAAGAACTGCGTTTAGTTCCCTGTCGAGAGCATCAAAATCGATACTGCCGACGTGTTTCCTCTTGTTGCTCACCGCAGTCTTGGGCTCATCAGAGCTGCATGCAAGCAGCGAGACGCTGCAAAAGAGCGGAATAATTACGCACAGAACATACTGTTGAGAGAAAAACGATCGCATCCCTAAAATTCTACTCGGCACCCGGAGATTGCGCAAGAATACAGTCGAGAACGATTTCAATGGCCTCGAGTTGCATATCCAAGGGCATAAACGGACTCTCGGGCCACTGATCGATTGCTTGCTGCGGGAGGATTGGTAAATGGACAAATCCGCATCTTGCGGCACTCCCAACCTCTTTAGCCTTATGTAAGGCCGTGTAAAGAATTTGATTACAGAGTGAGGTACCGGCGGCATAAGAGTAACGCGCAGGTATACCCCGTGCAGTAAGCGAATCCACCAAAATGTCTTGTGCGTAAAGATTGGCAGCGTATGCCGGGGGCCCTTCCTCAATAATCAACCGTCGTTCACAAACTAGCCCGCATGCATCGGCATCTTGGAGATGCAGTATATTAGTACCAAATTGCTCGATAGTGACCTGAGGACGGCCTCGTGCCTGGCCTAAAAAAAGGCAGACATCGGGGCGAAGATTTGCAAACAGGTCTTCAACTATCGCTTGAATTTGTTCACTCTCGGCAGGGAGAACCGTTGCCGTCAGTTCGAGGTTAGACTTGGGCAATGCTGAAACTCTCTCTTGGAAAGCACGAACAACGATTTCAGAGGAATTGCTTCGCCAACTTTGCATCGGCGAAAAACCACTCAAAAATATTTTCATAAAATGACTCAACTCCAAGCAAAGATTTGCCCATACGCCATACGAACTGTTATAGCTGCGCCTATGGATTCTAGCAGAATTAGAACAGTTTGTGATTCAGTAATTCGCACAATCGGGCAGAGGATGCGAGAAAGTCTCGCGTCTGAGCGCAGTGGCAGCTCTGCGCTTAATGTTTCGCTGAAGGGGCCGGCGGATTTTGTGACCGAGGTAGATATGTGGGCGGAAGCTCAAATAGCCGCCGCCGTACAACAGCACTTTCCAGATCACCTGCTTATCGGCGAAGAAACCTCAGATGCTCTTCTTGCCGCAACTCCGGGGAAATCGCTTAACGAACTTGCGGCTTCAGGAATTACCTGGGTAGTCGATCCAATTGACGGCACCGCTAATTTTGTCTCTGGAAGCCCACTGAGCGTTGTTTCTATCGGCATTCTTAAAGACGGCGAGCCCGCACTTGGCTTTGTCTACGATCCTGCTCGAGATGAAATGTTTTTTGCCGAGAAGGGTAAAGGCGCATTTCTCAATGATTCACCAATCCAGGTAAGCGAAAATAGTGCAATTGAAAATGCTTTTGTCGCGACAGGCTTTCCTCACGACCGTAGAAAGAATTTCCAAAACTACCGTAATTCACACGAAGCGCTTCTTAGCACCGTAGGAAAAGTACGCATGCTTGGAGCAACAGCACTTGAAATGGCGTGGGTTGCTTGCGGAAGATTCGATGGCTTTGTGGAGCACGGTCCTAAATCCTGGGATGTTGCCGGTGCCGCTATTTTGATAACTGAAGCGGGCGGCCAAGTCAGTGACTTCACCAAGCCCCGCGATGCAAGCTACAGCGTATTCGCTAACTCAGTACTTGCATCCAATGGCAGAATCCACTCTGAGCTTTTTACGCTCTGCCAGGTCTGAGCACCCTATTGTTCGCGTTTCAATGTTGCGCGAAAAGGCAGTGAAATCTTCAATCGTTGATTTGAATCTTTTCCGAGAGCATCGAAAAACGTATTTGCGGGAAGGCAAAAAAACAAAGCTTCGTTAGAATCGCAGTGGATCTCGATTTGCACCGCGTCTTCTGCCAAGGCTTGGCTTTTTACTGAAAGTCTTGCGTGACGAGGAAGCGGCAGGTCTACATCAACCCCCGCACTCCAATCAGCAAATTCTAGGCCCCCTCCAATAAACCCCTTTCCGTTCTGCTCATAGAGGACAAATGAACGCACTGCTCGTAGAAAATCCGATGCTATCCAGCCATGAGGCGCATCCCCTAAAAACGCCGGCTCACGATACTCCGCCCACACCACTTCTGCCCAATGTTTCCAACCCTCCGGGCGTCGGTGACTCATAAAGAATTGAAGCGCTTCTTTCATTCGAGACACTTCACCAATACGATTTAGTGTGCCGAGTACGCGCAACTCATAAGGAGTAAATCTCTCTGTTCCTGAAAAAGCAGTTTTTCTTTGCGAAAAGAGCTGCCAATAACGTTCAAAAGTGACTCTCAACTCCTCGGGGAAGGTGTTGAAATAAAAATCACAAGGATCAACACCAATGGTCACTGAAGTGGCGTCAAAATCTCCTAAATCTGCGGCTCCTGGAATGAAGTCGATAGTATGAAGCTGTATGGAAGCACGTATGGACTCCTCAACAGCCTTCTCCAATTCACCCGCTTGAGCACGAATTTTCTCCGCGTTCTCTTGACACTGACTACACTGTGCGAGGCTTTTGGAAAACCCACGTAAGCCGAGGATTCCCCAGACATCATCCCAATACGAGTATGCAGGTGAAGATGCATAACCCTCGTGGCTAATGGATTTCGGCAGTAAGCCTCTCAAGTGAGCGGCTTGCGTATCACCTGTCTGACTCTCACAAAGTTTGTGGAGCTGCTCGGCAACTTTTAAGGCAACTCCTACATACTCTTTAAAAAAATCCTCATCGCCAGAGTAGCGGAAATACTCCGAGAGCAAGTATAGAAACTGGCCGTGACTATCGTGCTCTGGGGTGAGATCAACTCGTTCAGAGTCCACCACACAAGGGACAAAACCGTCATCTTGAACATACGGCACATACCAATCAATCAGTTCTCTCACTTCATTGAGGAATCCGAACTGAAGTAGCGCACTACAGGTCATTGCCGAGTCACGAATCCATGTTCGTCGATACGAACGAGTGCCAGGCTGGAGCGCCGCACCGTCTCGATTGACGAGGATGTAGGCAAACTGTGCTCTAACGGTAGAGGAAAGGTCTGGGTGAAGAGGAACATTGAAACGAAAATTCGATAATCGCTGTTGCCACTTCTCCGCAGTTCTTGTGAGCGACTCAGTGGGACTTACCTTTCCTTGCTGCCCAGAATGTTTGGGGTCACTAATCTGTAATTCGTAGAAACAGCTCTCCCCGGGAGCGAGCTCGAAATCAAAAATCATGGCTCCAGATGCACAACCGTGGGTGGATGCCTCGACAGACTCTCGTGTGATGACTCCAGGGCTGTCCGTAAGACGCTCAACGCAGTCACCATCCCAATAATCACATGCCCAGAACTGGGCGGGTGTCTGCAAACTTCGAATCAAGGTGTCGTTGTTAACGAGAACTTCGCGGCCCGAACTCTCGAATTTGACCGAGTCTATCGGCACATGCCCTCCCTTGGCATTAAGAAACTGCCAGGGCGGGTTCACACGGAATGGCCGGAGGGCAACGGCAAAACTTGCGCTTCGAGGTCGTTTGCTAGAGTTTCTCACTTCATAGCGCACGAGCAGAGTTTCCTCAGTACTCGTCCGCTCCATCCAATAGGTATTGAGGAACCGAAAATTCTCGTACTGTTGCTCTAAAATCGGTATTGGCAGCGACTCGCCGTAGAGATCTGCACTCGCTCTTGCCTGCTCCCAACTTAAAAGCTCCCCGTCCTCAATCAGAAATCCCTCTACCGAAGGTCT
>CAYGNZ010000025.1:14363-16535 GCA_964351345.1 uncultured Bdellovibrionales bacterium
TCATACCCCAGCTCAAATAGACCATCCTCATTCACCAGTGCTTTTTCTGCGCTTCCGTCATCAGCAACGACAGTCCAGTAGGATTGCTCATTAAGGAAATATCGAGGAAAAACTCCACGAGCTTGTCGCTGAGCTCGCGTAGCAAACATGGCATTAATTGATGAGGGGTTCTTGGATTCCTGTAAAAGAAGCGCACAAAGACGGAACTGGGATCCTTCTTTTTTAGACGCGAAAGAAAGACGAATGCCAAACGTATCTGTATCGGGGATAAAATGAAACGCTTCTGTTCCGTGAAAGCCTTCAACTTTTTCTCGAATAGTCCATTGCCCCGATTGTGATTTAAGCGAAAGCGTCCATTCCTCAGGAGCAGCCTCTGCCCAGCGTACGATCACCCCGCCAAGCTCAACTTCGTGCTCAAACTCGAAGCTCAATGTTTCAGCCTGCGAAGCGCTGAACTCCCAAGCAATCGATGCGTCATCAGCAAAAAGCGCTGCCTCATCAAGAACGCCACTGCTCACGCTAGGCTTTGCGAGAGCAAATGCTTCTCGACTTGAAGGTAGGGCCGTGAGCGAAAGATTACGAAATTCAATCAATCCATCTGATCGAGCATCAGAGGTAAATACGATTTCTAGCTGAGTGAGCGAAACAATATCTTCTCTCGAAGCACCCCAGGCATATTCGAAATTGCGTTTACGAAGCCGTATTTTTTGCCAATGGTCGCGTAGCTCAAACCCTTCCTCAACGTACCACCACACCCCGCTACCTTCATCGCACACTAACTTACATTCCAGTCGTCCAGTTGCTCCCTCCCCTCTGAGTTCGAATTCAATGAGAAAATTATCTGTTAACTGAGCGGCCTCATTTTCTCCCGCAGGAACAATCCACCCCGCGTACTCCTTTGCATGTAGCTGGTATGAAATCTGATTACGGCGTCCGCTTGCGTCAGAAACCACGTCATAATTAGCGTGGGCACCTTCGGAAGCGAATAAACGTATATCCTCTTGACGGAGTAACACTTACGCACGCTCCTTATGTGCAGCGATAAGCGAGGAATACCATTTCGCACTTAGCTTAGGAGTGCGTTCCAGGGTCTTGCGGTCTACATGCACAATGCCGAATGTCTTTTCAAATCCGAGTGACCACTCAAGATTATCAAGGAGGCTCCAGGCGTAGTAGCCACGAACGTCCGCACCGTTGGCAACTGCCTCGCTCACTGCCCGCAAATGATTGCTGAGGTACGCTCGACGCCCCGAATCATCAATTACTCCGTTCTTTATCGAGTCGCGAAGCGCCGCTCCATTTTCAGTGATATACAGCGGCGGAAGTTCATACTCCTGAGAAATGTTGAGAAGAGTTCGTGTGAAAGCTTCAGGACGAATCTCCCAGCCCATGAGTGTTCGAGGGACATCTGGAAGAGTGACAATCTTGTCATTTTTATCGACGACGAGACGGAGGTACCAATTGATTCCCAAAAAATCGATCGGTGAGGATATTACCTGAGCATCAGCATCTTGGATCTCAACCTTAGTATTCTGAATTTCCTGCTCGACAATTTCCGGATACGCGCCATTACACAAGGCTTCAAGATATACGGCATAGTCTCGCATCCAACGATCATGAGCCACTGTTTCAGCATCGGAACTCAAAGGGTCAATCGGCACTAAATTGAGCACAATACCCACTTTTCGATCTGTCGGAAGCTCCGAGCGGAGTGTCTCCAATGCACGGCCATGAGCAAGCATCAAATGATGAATGACGTTCATTCTCAGGCGATACTGATTTCTTCCTGGGGCTAGGTCTTTACCGATATAGCCTGCAACAATGACTTCAGGTTCATTGATCGTTGCCCAAAAGGGTACTCGGTCACCAAGGCGTTTCGCAACAACCGCTGCAAAATCAGAAAAGTATGACGCGATATCTCGAGAACACCACCCACCCTTATCCTCAAGTGTTTGAGGCAAATCCCAATGATAAAGCGTCAGGTTCGGAACGATTTCGTTCGCAAGTAGGGTGTCGACGAGCTTGTCATAAAAGTCTAACCCTTGCTCGTTTACCGCTCCGTATCCTTTCGGATGAATTATCGGCCCGCTAACTGAGACACGGTAAGACTGTAACTGGTGCGATTTCATTAGTGCCACCTCGCTCTCCATTCGAAGGTAGTGTTCGGTGGCA
>CAYGNZ010000026.1:0-16049 GCA_964351345.1 uncultured Bdellovibrionales bacterium
CTCCATAAACCAAAAAGATTCTTTGGTGCAGCAAGAAATATTGAGCAAGGTGGATCCCTGACTATTATCGGAACCGCGCTTATTGAAACCGGTTCACGAATGGACGAAGTAATTTTCGAAGAGTTTAAAGGAACCGGTAACATGGAGCTGGTGCTTGATCGTAAACTCTCTGATCGTCGAATTTATCCTGCTATGGATATTAACAAGTCAGGGACTCGTAAAGAGGAGCTGTTGTTAGGCGATGATGCGATTCAGCGGCTTTGGTTGTTACGCAAAGTGTTGACGCCGCTTAATTCGTTGGATGCTATGGAGTGGTTGTTGGATAAGATGAAGGGAACTAAGTCCAACAAGGAATTCCTAGAGTTAATGAAAGGCTAAAAATTTCGGGTTGGACGGGGTGTATTTGGCCGATCTCGGGAGTTTTAGCATGGCTGCGGTGCTCAAGTAGGTTACTACTATCCGCTCCTCGCCATACTAAAACTCCCGACCTCGACTCAAATCCACCCCGTCCAACCCGAAATTTACAGAGATGGACGAGTTTTGTTTGGCTCGTCTTCGACGTCGCAATTCTTTGTTTTAGTCGTTTGCTATTCCGCTCCTCGCCTTCAAAAAAATCCCGACCTCGACTCAAATCCAAGCCCCCAACCCCGAAATTTACAGAATAGGGCGGGTTTGTTTGGCTCGTCTTCGACTTCGCAGTCGCAATTCATTTTCCATTACAGTGATAAAGACTGGTGCGGGTGTACCTTGGTGTTCGTGGTCCAGTCTTTATCGCAATTGTTAGCCGGGGGCGAAGGGTTCGCCTGTTTCGTCGTTGCAGGCTTGACCGTCGACCGAGAGCCAGCGGAAGACGTAGTGTCCGTGGACATCCTCTGCTTGGCGTAGGGCTTCAATTGGATCAATTGCTGTTACCTCGCTCTCAACCTCCTTCCCGTTGCCATCCATCGCCTGATAAACGTAGACGCGCATAGAACCTCCTGTTTCGTAACACGAGTTATAGAACGCTTTTTAGGCAGCCAATCCTTAGCACTGTAATGGGAGAGATCTCAGATAAACCGCTTGGGTTAGGGGAGTGTAGCAGCTCGTGGTGGAGGATCAACAAGCACTCAGCGTTCAATAACTCTTAATTCTCGCCCTAAGTCGCTAAATTTTAATCTGATTTTAATTAAAAGTATTCACAATCGACTCTGATGCTCACGCATCAAAATAAAGTCTCTCCTTATTCTTCATAGCCCTGCGAAAAATTCGCAATGGGTAGCTAACATTCAAGGTGAAAAAATGAGTGTGAATCTGAAGTCTCAGATGCTGTTTTTCTTAGCTTGCTTGCTCTTACTCATCCCTTGCAGTGTTTCTGCACAGACTCTGCCCACGGCGCGAGTTACGATTAGCGGGAATCTTGATCCCACTGCTGAGATGCGTGGGCTGCCAGTGGACACCTCGAGTTTTTCTGGCCTTGCCGCCAAATCATCATTCAGCGTTATTGTTGACTTACGAGATTCAAAGCAAGCAACTCACTCAGTAACCATTTATTTTTACCACACTGCCGTGAACGCTTGGACTGCGCGCGCGTATGTAGATGCGGCCGAGCTAGGGGGAATGAGTGGAATGCCCGCCTTACTTGGTGAAAGAGAGCTGACCTTCTCTGGTAACGGCGCTCGAGCAGGGGTTGTTCCAGCCTCTGATATTAGCGCAAGCCCAACCTGGGGGAATGGTGCAGATGTGCTCGATGTCTCTTTCTCCTTTGTGCCGATTACACAACTGCGCTCACGGAACCGTAAGGAAACCCAAGTTATTGCTCTTAGCGGGAATGTTAATTCGCTGCGTCCTATTACCATTGCAGGAGATCTCCCGCTTGCCGGTTCTTCCACACTTGCTGAGTATCAGGCCGAAGCTGAGGAAGCCTTGACTACCGTGGTCTATGACGGACTTGGCTTGTCGCATACGCTAGAGATCTTTGCTTATCATCTCTCAAATTCGCCTAATTCTTGGCAGCTCCGAGTGCTTGCTCCTACAGCAGACCTATTGAGCGGCAGTGGTACTCATACCGAGATTGGTAGTTTTGCTTTGGACTTCGATGGGGATGGTGGACTTTCTGACTCTCAGTCGAGCAGTTTTTCCCTTACTCCGCAGTGGGCTGGGGGGGCGTCGCAGGGGAGTATTATGCTTAGCGTTGGGAATTTGCTTAGTCAGCCTTCGGTGACGGATCAGGCGCAAGTCACCGGGAACGTCCGACCAGATACTGCGGCTGTTACCTCCGGGATTGACTATCCCGTTGTTGGCTCTGTTGGTGTGAGCGAGAATGACTATCTACTTGCTGACTCAATCACTGAAACCTTTACTGCTATCGATTCGCTTGGTGCGAGTCATGTGCTTCGCGTACTCGGGTACAACATCGGAGGGAATACTTGGGATTTTCGTGTAATCGCAAGAGGTGAAGAGACTGGTGCCGGAGCTGGGTTGGTAAGTGAAATTGGAAATTTGACCTTACCATTTGCTTCAAACGGAACACCAATTACCACGGAAGCAAATCGAAGTATCAACAGTAGCGTTAACTGGAACAACGGTAGCTCGACCCAAAATATTACGACGATTTTTGGCCCCATTTCTCAGCTTGTGGCCAGTGGTACTATGACGGAGACGTCGATGGTCAACATTGCTGGGAACCTTGATGCGAATGTAGCTGCTCAAGTTGTGGCGGTGGACTATCCGGCTGTTGGTTCAGGAACTGCCGGGGCAGGTTTTCCTTTTAACTCATACTCGAGTAATGCGAGCTTCTCAACGTTTGTCGATGTTCGTGATTCACTGGGGCAAAGACATACCGTTACTATCTTTTTTTATAGAAATAATGGGGATGTGTGGGACACAAGGGCGGTGGTTGATGGAATCAGTATTGTTGGAGGTACGGCAGGGGAGGCTGTTGAACTGGGTCAGGTCACTATCGATTTTGCTCCAGATGGAACTGCTCAAACCCCGCTTAACGATCTCATTTTAGCTAACCCGGTTTTTTGGGTTACCGGCGCGACTCTGGGAAATATCACATTTAAGATCGCTCCTTTCACCCAATTTGCAAGCGCCTCAAACATTTCCTCAATTCTTTTAGACTCCAACGCAAGTGAATTGCCAAACGACATCATCATCATAAGCCTCGGCGTAAACGTCCCTAGCGGCGCCCTGGTCTCAAACGACGGAGAAGCAGGCACTCAATTCGGCAGTAGCGTGTCTTCCATCGAGAGTGCGTGCGGTGGTCTCTGTGGGATGAACACCAATCTAGACGAAGACTTTGACGGAGTGACGAACTGCCAAGAGATTGAGGACGGGACAAACGCTTGCGATAGCGGCAGCTTTGTCGAGCGCCTTTCTACGCTCTCATGCGTTGGGGTAAATACCTTTCTTGGGCAAATAAACATTGCCAGTGTGCAGAACAATCTTCCCGATGAGGATATCGCCTTTACCTTTGAGCTAAGGGATACCTCTGGCGCTGAACTTAACACCTTAAGTTTCCAAGTTGCAGCGGGTCAAAAACAAGATGTAATTCTCAACAGCCTCAATCTCAGTGGCGACCAGTTAGCAACACTTTGTGTGCGTTCAGATAATTCTCAATCGGCGGCTTGGAGTGGCGGGGTAGCAATATACAAGCAGCGCTATAATTCAAACTTCGGCCTGAGCTTCGATGCAAGTTCCGAATTTGATTACGCCTTATTTTATCCCTTTACTGTGGCTACGCGTGGTGAAGTTGCCGTGCCGCTTAACACGAATTTACTGACCAACAGTAGCTCAGCATTTGCTGCAAATTGGTTTTACCTTCTTGACGGAACTCCAGGTGACAGTACGACGCTTGCAGGAGTGATTACTGCCTATGACATCGACGGGCAAAGCGTTGCAGAGCGCAATGTGCTCATTGCAGATGGTGGTCGCTTAGAGATTGCAGCTCATGAGTTCATTGGCGCTAGGGCGGTTGGTAGCATTGTATTCCGTCCTGCTGATGACTCTCAGGATTTTTTCTACGCAATGACTCGCTACCATTTTGAGAGTCTTTCAAACTTTCCTAATGCCTATACCGCCTTTGTGCTACCCAAACAGCGAGGAAGCACAGGACCAGCTACTGGGATTATCGAGCGAGAGGAACGCACCTTTGCTTTTGTGGAAACCTTCAACAGCGGCTCTGCGGCAAGTAGCGTAAACTATCGCTACTATGCAGCAGACGGCTCTGCTGCGGGAACCACGGGCTTTTCCGTTGCTCCTCGGGCAAGTGTGCACACCTTTGTTGATAGTTCTCTACTAGCTAATGATTCCTCAGGCAGTGTTGAATATACTTCAGGCTCATCGACGACTAGCCCGCTGATTGTGCACTATGTCTTCGCTGAAAACGGTGAGCTTGCCTATGCCTACGCCAGTGGATTTAAAGTCTCTAGTGGGTTGAAGCAGAGAACGGAGTTTAATACGTACCTTGGTCAGGAAAATACTGCGATACTGTTTAACTCCTCTCAGAGCAGTATCTCTGGCTCACTTGAGTTAGTTTCTCTTGATGGAATGTCCTTACAAGTTCTGCCCTTTACCCTTGCAGCAAAAGCGAGAGCCGCCTTTCCGCTTAATGTTGAGGCAAACACCTATGGTGGGCTCAAGCTGAGTGCGGATAATCTTGGACTGGGTTCCTTTGTGCTAAGAGAAAAGCAGAACGAATACGTGCTGCCGTTTTTTGGCGCTTTTGCTGAGGACTAATTCTGATCTAATTCAGCAACGAGTGCGAGTAAGCTCTCTTTTGTATTGAGTTCGGGCTCATCGAGCACTCGTTCATGTAAGGCTCTAAGGATCTCACCAAATCGTGGGCTTGGCGTAAGACCTAGCTGAATTAGGTCATCACCACCAATTGCTAAGTTTTTCAGCGGGGAGACATTCGGGCCTTTTTTCACTTCCTCCAT
This sequence comes from uncultured Bdellovibrionales bacterium, assembly GCA_964351345.1. Classification (GTDB taxonomy): domain Bacteria; phylum Bdellovibrionota_C; class UBA2361; order SZUA-149; family SZUA-149; genus SZUA-149. The sequence continues at coordinate 4,920 of CAYGNZ010000026.1, forward strand.
CAAGCTATCAAAGGTTTTAAGCTCTTCAGCGAGTTGAGTCTGATCAAGCAGCACCGAGCTTGCATCCGCCTCTTTCAGTGCTCGCCAGTCCTCGTAAACCTCTTCGGTATCTCTGAGGAGACGTCGAAGTCCGGGTAACCCAGCAGTGATTGGTCGCATATGCGTGCGGACAAGGGTTACCACTTCATCTATTAAATTATTTGAGTATCGCAGGCGTTTAAGGATGTCTTTGGTCATTTCCGCCCCAATACTTTCATGGCGGTAGAAATGACGGCGACCTTGCTCATCCACGCTGAGGCTTGGCGGCTTTCCGATGTCGTGGAACAGGGCCGCTAATCGCAGGCGTAATTCTGGTGCGGTTTTCATCAGCACCACGAGGGTATGTTCAAAAACTTCGTGAGGATGAAATTCGTTTTGCTCGAAACCGACGCAGTCAACTAACTCGGGGATAAACTGCTGGAGAAATCCGAGTTCTACCAGTAGATTCAACCCCTCATCCGCTCGTGAAGAGACAAGGATTTTAGAAAACTCCTCGCGAACTCTCTCTGCGGCAATTTGGGGAATTCGCTCGGCAAACTCTTTTGATTGCTCCTTGGTCTGCTCATCAAGGCTAAATCCTTCAAAGCAGGCAAAGCGAACCATGCGGAGAATTCGTAGAGGATCTTCAGTGAAGCGCGTTTTTGGAAGACCAACCGCACGGATAACTTTTTGCTCGATGTCGGCTAGAGCAGCGTTGGGATCGACAAGTGCATTTTCGTTCAAATCATAGGCCAGCGCATTTACCGTAAAATCCCGGTAACTCAAATCCTCCTCAATACTTGCGCCAAGCACTAGTCCACTCTCTGGATTCATTCCTGCGGTGCGGAAGGAGGTGATTTCCACCGCGGCATCTCCCGCAATCGGAACTGCGGTGACTGTTTGATGCTGAAGGCCAGTGGGAATTACCCGAATATCGGCCGCAGTGAGTCGTTGAACTAAGTCTGAGGGTGGGAGTTTTGAGGCTAGGTCGAGATCAAGCGTGGGACGGCGAAGAATGGCGTCTCTCACACTCCCGCCGACAAGATGTAACTCGGCGTCTTCTCCTAGCGCTTGGGAGAGAAGCTTGAGTTTGGGACTCTCAGCGAGCCGGCGTAAATCATCGAGGTAGTTCTTGTCCATCGTACTTATTCTTTGCCCAGCCGCGCTTCTTGAGAAATACGCGAAAGGCGAATTGGCTGAGCATTAAAGCATGAGAAGAGAAAAGGGCAAAAATACCGTAAAACTGGACTAGGTCGTATCACCAAGGAAGATTAGCCAACACTCGGGCAGGTTGCGGTGCAGGCGAACGTTGAGCACGGGCAGCCATTCGGGAGCTACTGCTGGCTTTTTTAGATTCATTCGTGCCTCTGCGGGAGTTCGTCCACCTTTTCTGCGGTTACAACTTCCGCAGGCGACCACCACATTCTCCCAAGACGTGCCGCCACCTTGAGAGCGCGGCACGATATGGTCCACGGTAGCTTCACGCTGAGAAAGATCGATTCCACAGTACTGACAAGAAAATTCATCGCGAGCGAGTAGATTTGTTTTACTCAGCGGCGGACGCCTTTGCCCCAGTTTTACGTAGCGAAGTAAGCGGACAACGGCGGGAACTTTTAAGGCGAGAGATACTGAGCGGACTTCTTTTTCGTAAGTATTGACGATTTCAACCTTGCCCAGAAAGGACAGGGTAATAGCTCTTTGCCAGGAGATGACCCGAAGCGGCTCATAGCTGGCGTTTAGTAGTAGAGTTGTCTCCACTGTGTAACCTGCTCAGCGTGCGTTTTCCGTGCTCTGACTACTCAAAACAAACTACTGCATCACTCGTTTTCGTCAGTGCCCCTTAATAATTGGATACGGCGAAAATGGGTTTTGTTGCACGTAAAAAGTTTGTTAGCAGTCTAAAGCTGGGTGCCTAAATAACGCACCCTTTTAGTATTATAGCATAAGACTCTATAATAACTCACTATTATTTTTTGCCCGAAAAATTCTAGCGTTGTGTTTGAGTGGGATATGCTGTAAAAAACGGGGCCGTTTCTCCGTACACTTTGGCTAAAGCCCAAGAATTTCACTAAATTCCGGTGATTTGATTGACAGTATTAGTCTGCGGAGATTAGGTTCTCATGGTTGTTTTTTGGGGCTGTAGCTCAGTTGGTTAGAGCGCACGCCTGATAAGCGTGAGGTCGGAAGTTCAAATCTTCCCAGCCCCACCAAATCACACTTTGGTGTGATTTGTCCGCCGTAGTTTGAACGAAGGCGGACTCCGAAAGCCCACTTTGTTTATGCTTAGTGCAGACTCCGGAGGTTAAAGGCAAAAATCCATATCGCATCAAGTGACTCATCGTAGTATGCTGCGCGCTTGATGTTCCCCAGATTTGGGGCTGTAGCTCAGTTGGGAGAGCGCCGCCCTTGCAAGGCGGAGGCCAGCGGTTCGAGCCCGCTCAGCTCCACATTTCTTCTATAACATTCATTTTTGTTGCGGCGCTCTTTGCTGGTGGGCGCGTGTTCTGCTGCTGCTCTTCTCGGGCTTTCTCATATAGTTTGAATATAGCCAGGGGACGACTCCGAAGCCCGCTGGCGGTCTTCTGCGTCTGCTACTTGTTGATTTAGATGGGTGAGGGGGAGGAAAGCCCGAGAAGAGCAGCAGCAGAACACGCTGAGTGCTTGCGGAGGCCGCCGGGGGAGAATTTTGAGAAGTGTGGGTTTGAGCAAGGGGGATCGTTTCGTTGGGGGGAGTTTCCGCCTTGCGTTTTTTGGTTGGCGGAGGGGGAGAGATGTTGAGTGGTGGGTTCTTTGGTAAACTTGATAAAACTTATAGGATATAGTAGCGGTATCTAAATTCCTAATGGGTAGTTGTTTCTTGGTGGCTTGGGCTACTGAGCTTTTATGGCCTTGGTATGAGGGTCGCAGGTTTTGCATTTTTTCTTAGTGCACCCCCCTAGAAGTAAAGGAATTCTCATGCAGAAATTCACAGTCGTGCTGCTTGTGGCTGTTGTGGGCTTGATTGTTCACTCGGCGCACGAGACGCAGAAGCGCGTGGCCTTGGAGAATCGTTTCGAGAAGTTGGAGAGCGCCGAGAGCATTGCGGTGCCGCCGGGCAAGTTCGCCGTCTACGAGGCGAGCGGGCATGCGGGTAGCTTCGTTCATGCTACCTATCCCGCTGGCGTGCAGCGCCTCACGGGAACCGAGCAGTACTACGAGCCACGCTTCCTCGATGTGGGCATGATGGACTACCCGGTGTCGATCTCGCTGCCTGTCAACGACAATGAGAACGTCTTGCTGGTGGGCACCGTGTCGTTCAACGCCGACGCGGAGAGCTACCCCTACGTGCTCGCTGCCAGAAGCTACAGCGGTGTGGAGAGTCCCTTCGTGGCGAATCTTCGGGAAAGCGTGAAGACGCTCTGGACGGTCCACGGCATTCGCACGGCCGAAGATCTCTCCGCCCTCAAGCCGCAACAGTTCGCCGAAGAACTCGAGCGTCTGCACAATGCGCGTAGCGGACGACACCTCATTCGCCTCGCCGTGAATCGCATCGTTCCGTAGCGGAGCAAGGGGGCATGCCAAATTGGTTTGTTCGGTTTGGCTCTCATACCTGCCCCTTTTTGATTCAGGGGCTAACAACTACTATTACGCAGCGTTCCTTTCGTAAGAAAAAAAGAGACCGGTGGCCAGGCAACCAGTCTCATGAGTGAATCGGGGCAAGAAGAGCTTGCCTCAATGGAATTACTACGACGCCAAGCATTCTTCGTCCTTTGTGACTAGAACGGACTCAACGGAAAACAGGGCGAGCTGCTCGGGGCTGGTGAGCGCAAGCATGTAACAAGCCGTCATGAACTCAGCGCTTGTCGCAGGCCGCTCCAGTTGCTGACCAAGAGTCTTCTTGGCCTTTGCGCGAGCTGACTCGACTGTTCTCAAACTGCAATTGAGTCGATTGGAGATAGCCTTGTTCGGCAGGCCAAGACCAAGAAGGCGAACCACAGCGAGCATTCTTGGTTTTAGGCCATCGTTAATCCAAGGAGCCATCACTTTGGCTAAAGGAACTACCTGAGCGAGGATCGTCACGGAGTGACGCAGTCCTTCTTCTTCCTCGCCGTTTGCAGAAATCTGGAAACGAATCCTCGGTCCCACAGCTAACGTAGGTTCCGCGGTACTCATGAGAAAACCCTTCTAATACGGAGAAAAAAACATCAAACCACCGGACTCCGAACTGAGGATCACTCAAGTCGAAACCCGTTTGCGGGCTTCTACGGTAGTAGGCGAGGGAAGGAGCCGATACTTGATGCTAAGGTTTTGGCGTATAGATTGTCAATAATTGGGCGCTACTAGCCGTAGGTGTCGTCCTAGATGGGCTGTTTCGCGTTACTAGTCTCCTCCACAACCCCCGCATCCGCTTCCACAAGAGGAGCAAGACGAGCAGGAGGAATCGAAAAAGTTAGATCTACCGTTTGAAACTTCAAAGGTGTTCATGCCTGCGGCCGTCAGGCTAAAGAGATACGGGGCAAGACCACCACCGAGTGCAACTAGGGTCACTAGATTTGAAACGGGATAGTCATGAAGCATTCCATGATAGATTCTCAGAGCGCCTACCACCCAGATTACTATCCAACCGAGAAGCACCACGGAGAAAACGGCGGTGCTTGTTTGTTGAGCTTCGCGAAAGTGCCGATCGAGAAACAAAGCCCCTGCGCTGAAGAAGTTGTACACGAGTAGCAAGGTGCCATAGAAGAACAAGAAATCAGGCCCGCTTATCTGAGGAAGAAAGCGGAAACTTGAGCCATCACTAAGTGCGACAAGCATGAAGGAAGCAAGTAGCACTGCTGCGGCTTGAAGAGGTTTCTTAAGAAATGGCTGTTTCTTCTCTTTGCGGTTGGGCCAAAACTGCTGCGGTGCTTCGCCAAAGAGTTCACCGTAGTGCTCAAGGGTTGCAGCGTAACGCTGAGCATTGTGTGCTCTATCTTCCTCGGAGCGCTCCGTAGGAACGTGATGCAAGGGATGCTTCAGTAGTTTAGGACAAAGATACTCCCAATAGTCCTTGGTGAACTGTAGATGAAGGTGCCAAACCTCGTCGACAATCAGCGATGGGGTTTGAGCGACGCCAAACTGGGCGACAATTTCTAGGAAGCGGAGATATTCAACGACCGCTTTTTTAGCGAAGGACGGATGCCAATTAGTCTCCTCAATTAGCTTTTGAAGAAATAGACTATGCTGCAAACCGCCCGGGAGATAATCCGCCGGAATTTTTGATTCAAAGGCCACAATCGAGCTCCTCTTAACTCTGCTAGATAGTTCGACCTTTTAAGATAAAAGCTTAAACGCTGGGCACGCGCGCCGAAAGGGCGCTATTTAGGGAATCCGGCTGGCCCCAAGATGCCTGAGTTTTTGCAGGCCCTGTGCTGCATAGCCCGTAACTCGCTCGCGGGTTGTTCTGTGGGGAGGAGTGCTGAGAGTTTCTTCGGTTCGAGCGAGAATGCTTTCTGCATGCGAAGTTTCTAAGATTCTCAGCCAATCTGAGTCGGGAAGATTCGGACTGAGGCGAACGTAGATATCGAACTGAGTCCATATCGGTCGGTTAAAAGTAACTATCTCTTTGGGTCCAAGTGATTCTCTGTATCGCACCGTATCAATCGGAGCATCAAAGGGTACGATGGCAGGATCCTTGGAACTTAGGATTTGTTTGCGCGGCAGTATGGCGTAGTCCTGCCAACCGAGTTGAGCGAATACCCGCTGGAAATCCGCCAGTCGCATCATATTCCGATGCCCACTCCAATTGCTCCAATCCAGTCTTAGACCGAGACTCTCAAGATATTCACCCTCTTCAAAGCTTGGATGCCGTATGAAAAGAAAATCACGGGCAACAAGGGAGGCCTTTTCTAGAACTTCAACCGCCGCAGCTTCGCTGCGCAGATGCTCCAAAAAGTCCATCATCGTGCAAAAACTTACCAAGTTTTCGGCAAATGAATTAACAGTAAGATCGGCAAGGATTGCAGGAATACCTTTCGCAATCGCTGCCTCAATCTTGTGCGGCGCAATATCAAAACCAATCCCCGGCCCCAAACAAAACTGCCGCTCACAACAAAAAACCGAATCCCCCGCACCACAACCCAAGTCAAGAAACGCAAACTCCCCATTATTCAAAGCCGCCAACAAACGATCGTGTTCAGGATGCTGAGGAAGTGAGGATGCCAGTTCAGAGCTCATAAAGAATTGTAATTTCCTTTCCCCTCAAGGGGAAAGGAAATTCCTCTCCCATATCCCCAACTCTCTTTTTCTAAAAAATCTGTTTCGGCTTGAGCGTCCTTAATAGCAACGCTCAAGCGCAACTGAGCAGGATGCTTGACCTGATTTCCTTCCCAACGCGGCCAAAAGCAATCCCCAACAGGCGAAGGAGACTGCAGCGCAGGCTCCGTAGCCGAGCAACAGCAAATTGCTCTCTCTACATGAAATCAGGGCAAGCATCCTGCTCAGTTGCGCGACAACTTTGCCCAAACCGCCCAACCCCCAAAAAGAGAGCCCCTTGTTTCTTACGAAAAAACTGCTACAATCCCCCCGTTCTTTCACCTTCCATCACGCAGTAGCAGGCATACACACAGTGCCGCGAAGCTCCCTTAGCTTCTCCGTGCTGTGTGGTTCTCCGACCACCCCTTTGCTCTCTTTTGAAAGGATACTCATGGTCGCTCAGGTTCTACGTCTCCTCACCGCAGCTATTGCGCTCCTCCTCGGTTTTCTCGGCGTAGAATCCACGCTGGACCTTACCGAAATCGCAGAATGGTTGGCTCAACACTGGCTCGAAATTGTGGCGATCTACGCCGTATTCATTTGGGCCAGAAGTCGTTTGTTCCATCACTATCCCAATATCATCCGTTTTTACGCGCTCAATGTGCGCGAAATCGATGATAGGTTGCATATTTGTTTGGAAACAATTCGGCATGCCGATCTTTCTTCAATCTGGCCCAATGGGGTTGATCGTTGGGAAGCACGGCTTCGCCTGTTCATTATGCATAGCCGAAAGAGCTACTCTCGTTGCCGTAACGGAGAAGCAGATGCAGCGGTTGCGGAACGTTCCCAATTTGTTCGTCGATTTTTTCGTCCGATTCTTAATCCCGTAATTGAGAAGGGAGATGATGCCCGATTAATCCAAGACAACCCTGAAACTCCAAGAGACATTCACTTCGGAGCACTGATTGCATGCAGAGGTCCCGCGGGGGATTTCGCTCGTTCCGTGGATGCGACTCTAGAGGTTTGGCAGCAACTTGCCGCTTGGGAAGGTGAGGTGGTGCTCGATCCCGTTTCAACAGGAAATGTCGTCACCATCGAGCAGTGCCAGAGTTCAAAACTGGGCAAAAAGTTAGCTGAACGGATTCAATTAGCCGCAAAGCAAGTGCTTGATGCGGCGTCTCTGGGTAGTGACTCGGTGAAAAGACCGGTAGCGGTGGTGTATTTATTCACCCGTTTGTTAAAAAAATGATAGGGTTCTCAGCACAACCATTGAGAGCGGACCTTGCGCCGCTCTCATTTTCCTTTTCTTAACGGAGAATACTCGTGAAAACTCTTGCAATTGGACAAAGCGCGCCAGATTTTTCCTTACCCGATATGGCGGAGAATCTTCACCGTCTGAGTGAGATGCAGACCCCCTTCACCGTGGTCTTTTTCTACCCCAAAGACGCAACCCCTGGTTGAATTGTTGAGGCGAAAGCCTTCTCCAATGCGAAAGCCGAGTTCGGGAAACTCGGTGTGACGCTGATTGGCATTTCCGGTGGCGATGCAAAGAGTAAGGGTAAGTTTATACGCAAACATGAGCTTTCAGTGCTGCTACTCAGTGACAGTGATTTTAGTGTTGCCCGCTCGTTTGCCTGTTACGGCGAGAAGAAATTTATGGGTAAGACTTTTGACGGCATTATCCGCACTACCTTTGTGCTTGGGGAGCAGAAACAAGTGCTCGCGGTACTGAGTGATATGAAACCTGAGGCTCACGTAGAAGCAGCGCTACGTTTTATCGAGCAACAAAAATCCAATATCAGCTCGCCCGCAGCGAAAGCGTCCGGAAGCTAGTGCAGTTTATTTCTTCCACGACGAGGCGTATAATGAAAGTAGAGGGAGTATAAAAGACGACCTTAGTTTTCTGGGGAGGAAAGAGCGATGAAACGCATACTTGTTACCACTGATTTTTCTACGGCCTCTCAAACCGCATTTGCAGCGGCAAAAGAACAAGCAGTTTACGCGGGGAAAGAGTCAAGCCGCATCGTGCTTTTGAGCGTGTTGGAGGATTTCCTTCCGGGAGCCATGGCGTTTGAGGTCGGTGCTCCGGTGATTGATAGCAAGGCGATTCTTGATGAAGCCTATAAGCAGGCGGCAAAGAAGATAAAAGAAATTAAGCACGAGTCCTTCGAGGGATACCATGTCGACACGGAAGTGGTCACGGCCACGCGTCCAATCTATGAAGAAATCGCTGAGTATGCAGCGAAAGAGGATGTGGATTTGATCGTGCTTGCAACCCATGGACGCACCGGCGCTTCGCGACTGTTTCTTGGAAGTGTTGCAGAAAGAGTCGTGCGCGAGGCTAAATGTGCGGTTCTTGTGGTTCCCGCAAAAGAGTAGATTTGGGCTACTCGAAAACTCTGAAGTGATTGAAATGCCAAGGAATGTCCTGCGCGAGCAAGATTGGGTGTGCAGGGACTGAGAGATTCCGTGTTGACGCTGCTTGTTTGAGGTCTCTATAGTTGGGCAGGGGTAAGGCAAGAATATCACGTAGCACTGTCTAAGGAGTCTTTGACTCTGTTCGAAATCGCTTTTCGTTCTCTCCCGGCGCTCTTTTTTTAACTCCATTCGAGCTGACGGGTGTTGGTTGCCCTCTATCGCTCTGTTGATGATGCGGTGGTAGACGGTAGCGCAATGACGAGCTTCGGTTTTTTCTGGTTTATTTTTCCTTCCGTTCTCCTCTATTCCGTATCAATTACAGTGAAATCTACGCACGCTAGACGTTTTGCTTGCTTCATCGAGGCTGGTGAAACGTTTAGCGTTTGTACTTTTACTTTATGGCACGAAGGGAGTTGACAATGGATGACAGCCAGGCGGCTCGATGGATTGAAGAACAAGGTGTTGAGGGCGCAGCAGCGAATCTGCTTCTCGGTCGGAGTCTTCTCTGTCCGGTGGTTTCCGCATGCAATCGCTCGACGGTTGCGGCGATACAAGGAGCTGCAAGCCGAGTCTCGACGTATTTCGAAACGAGAGGTGCTGAGGTTGAGCATCCTCTTGCGGTGTTTCTTGGCTTGTGTTCGGTGAGATCTCCTGGGCAACCAGCAGTTTCGGCGATGCTTTCGCGAGAGACTGAGGCACGCTGCAAATCAAGTGTGCCCAACCGCAGTCAGTTCCGCCAAGCCCTGAGCCAGATCCTCACTGAACTTCCCCAAGATGAGCGAGGTTCGCTTATCATCGAGGCGGTCAAGTGTGAGAGTTCGGAGGCGATGCATCTGCATCTCTACTTACCGACTGGTGCTCGGGTGTGGCTGCATAATTCTACGCTCGGTGATCGGGACTTCGGGCAACATGTTGTTCGACCCGGCATCGTTCGCGATGTTGTTGGCGATGTGCTGCATCATCTCGCCGGACAGCGAGAGGTGATTGGCTTTGAGTCACTAGAGGGTGCGGGACTGAAGATCTACGCGGATCTTCGTAGTTGGTCCGTCCTTTACAATCAGCTCGTGGACAAAGTCGGTGCGGCAGATTGTCCCTACGGCGAAACTTCGGAGAGCCCTGTAGGGGATGGACATGACACTGAGACCTTTGCGAGGCTGTGATGGGCTTGACCTGTCGCAGAGCGAAAAAGGGGAGTGTGGACATAGAGTTTGCTCGTCTTGCGCTCCCTTTTTCGTTTTTCAGCCCCTTATTTCCCCATCTATTGACTCGGGTATGCTCCTGCGCTATTTCCTAGTGTATTCTTTTGATGCATGCCGTGTTTTCGGCGCAATTGAACTTATTTAGAGAGATCATGGGCGAAGCGCAGTCGTTAAAAACAGATCCACTGCTGGGAAGCATCCTCGAGGATAAATACGAGATCCTGGAGAAAATCGGCGCCGGCGGGATGGGTGCGGTCTACAAGGCTCGTCATATTCTCATTGGTCGACTTGTCGCGATTAAGCTCATTCATGCCTCGCTGATTGATACCGAAGATGACGTTCTCCTCAAACGTTTTGAGCAGGAGGCAAAGACGTCGAGTCGAATTGAACATCCAAACGCAGTGACGATTCACGACTACGGTATCTCAAACGGTATGCCGTATCTCGTGATGCAGTTTGTCGATGGCATCACCCTCAAAGAAGTAATTCAAGACTCTGGCCCCGTCTCTTTAGAGCGGACCTATTATATTTTACTGCAAGTGGCCGCGGCACTTGAAGCGGCTCACTCAGTTGGTGTGGTTCACCGAGATTTGAAACCTGAAAATATCATGCTCAGCGCGAGAGCTGATGCCACGAGTTTTGGGCTACAAGCGACGTTTGATGGGGAGCATGCAGGGGATTGGGTTGAAGTGCTTGATTTCGGAATCGCCAAGCTCATCAACGACGAGCAGCAAGATATGACGAACCTCACTCATGCAGGACGCATGATCGGCACTCCTCACTATCTTGCACCAGAACAAGCAAGTGGTGCGGCAGTGGATGCGCGCACTGATGTGTATGCGCTCGGTGTCGTGCTCTATGAAATGCTGAGCGGGCAGACTCCATACCAGTCCGATTCGGTGGCTGAGCTGCTGATTAAAAAAGTTTCGGAAAAACCTCGCGCCTTCCCAGACGAGATTTCTAAAAAGATTCCTCGTCCTGTGCGTGAGCTAGTCCTTCGCGCACTGGAGCAGGATGCCGCAAAGCGACCGCAGTCTGCCAAGGCTTTAGCGGAGCAGTTCACCTTGGCGCTCAAAAAATCCTCTGCACCAAAGTCTAGCTCCTGGGTAGCGTCATCAGCCTTCGCCCTGCTTGCGCTCGGCGTTGCGGTGGGAGCCTACTTAGTCTTTCGTCCGGCACCTGAGGTTGAGCAGGTAGCAGAGAACAGTGCAGAGGCTGAGCTTGTTGAAGAGATGCTCACGCCACTTGATGCGCAGGATGCTTCCGTAGAGTTTTCCGCCGA
>CAYGNZ010000027.1:0-15955 GCA_964351345.1 uncultured Bdellovibrionales bacterium
AGAGCAAACCAAATGGAGGCGAGTTAACGTTGAGTGATCTCAAGAGAAAATCCAGTGCCGAGCGAGCAAAGCCCTTTCATGTCACCCGCAAGCAGCATGTCAATGAGGCCGCCGAGGATTACACCGAGCTTGTCGCAGACCTAATTGCAAAACACGGGGAGGCTCGGACCTGCCAAGTTGCTGAGCATCTAGGCATTTCCCACGTGACCGCTTTACGGACTATTCGACGCCTCCAAAGTGAGGGGTTTTTAGAAACAAGCCCTCATCGCCCCATCGTGCTGACCAAAAAGGGACGCTCTCTTGCTCAGCACTGTAAACATCGCCACACAATAGTATTAAATTTTTTGGTCAAAATTGGCGTTCCACTGGAGGTCGCTGAAGTCGATGTGGAGGGGGTGGAGCACCACGTAAGTCCAATCACCCTAAACGCGATGGAAAAATTCCTGAGCCAACAGTAGTTTCAATCTCGCGAAGAACTAAGCCGAACGTTCATTCGCACACCACCCGGTCGCAGGAAAAATACCGTTTCACCCCAGAGAGTACGCTATACTACAACTTGGGCAATCGTGATCGCGTCCAAGATTCCGACTCGTTACGAATACTTTTTTACACAGACATCATCAAAGGTTTTATGAATCGTAGAACCCTTCTCAAACTCGGCGGCGCGAGCCTGTTAAGCAATCTCGCCTCATGTGGCTATCTTCGTATTGATCCTTGGCACTACAGGATTCGTAGCGCAAAGATTACCTCGGCAGAACAAGAAAAAAAGATTCTGCAAGGAGCCCACACCACCTGGACCGCAGATAAGCGTATTCGCGTTCTCTTTGTCAGCGGCACTCCTTACGAACGAGGTTACCAGCATGGGGTGCTCCTGCGCGAGGAAGTCAACGACAATCTCAATTACATTTACGACACGGCGCTGTCGAAGTTTCACTTTGCAGAGCTTTTCGCAGAAGTCTACGAAAGAATGCGCCCCTTCATACCACAGGAATATATCGAGGAGATGCACGGGCTAGCCCACGGGGCACGAATGCCTTTGCATGTCATTCACCATATGCACATTCTCCCGTCCGTTGGTGAGTGGGGTGGAAAAAGAGAGATCAAGAAAGTGCTCAAAGCGATGATGCGAGGCGAACTCGGCACAAGCTGCAGCAATGTAGGGGTAGCTAATTCTGCCACCTATGACGGAGAACTCTACGCGGTGCGAATTCTTGATTGGGGACTTCATCGAATCTCAAAACTTCATGAGTATCCGCTGATTACCGTCGGTGTGGGAGACACAGGCTACGCGTACTGCAATATCGGCTGGGTCGGATTTCTCGGCGCAGTGTCTGGTATGAACGAAATGGGCATCACCCTTGGTGAGATGGGTTACGGAGATCCCCCGAATGAACGCCTCGAAGGACGACCGATGTCGTTTCTCCTTCGTGACATCCTCTCACAAGCAAAAAATCTTGCCGATGTTCGTCAACTAATTCAGAGCGCCGAACCTACCGCTTCCTTTGGTTACTTAATGACGGACGGCAAAACAAAGCAGGCTGAGTTATACGTTCGAGATCCTGACCGATTCCTTGTCTTTGCTCCTGGCACTGATTTGCGAGATGCCGATGAGTATTTCCCCGCAAGAGAGGATATCGCCTACGGTGGTCACTATGAAGAGGTGATGGCAGAACTTCTCCGCACCCATCGAGGGAATCTATCCCCAGAGCTATTCATGGAGGAACTTATCCCGAAGATGGCGATGAAATCGAATTTTCAGAACGTCGTCTACGCCCCGGGTAAACTTCAGTTCTGGGTAAACAACGCAGTCGGACCTCAAGCCGATGCAAAGCGACAACCCTATACGTTCTTCGAGTTTGGGAAAGAGTTGGAAAGATTTCGAAAAGGCCTGCGAGCGGAAAGCTAATTGCTATTCCGAAAGCCAGTTTACGATTCCACCCACTGCCTCAATCGGTGCTTGAACGATAGAAAACATGAGGTGACGCCAACTGAAGGAGTCGTCACCAAATTTCTCACGGTAAAAGGCTAAAGACTCGGTCTCAATAAAATCAAGAGGAAAAATGCAATAGTCATCAACTGGTGGCGCAAGTCGGACGAATTGGGTAAAGGCAACGGTGGTGTAGTGACTACCGAGCAGAAACACCGTTTCCGGATGGCCAATCCTTCGTTTGAGTTTGAGGCCGTACTTAATCGGCACTGCCCGATCAAAGAGCGCTAAGAACATAAGCGTGTTGCGCGCGTCGATATATTTGGCGAGAAACTTCGGGTCAGTTTTCACTGAGTATTCTAGACGCTCGTAAAACTCTTCTTCAGTGATATCAAAGCGTTCTAGAACTCGACGACGGTACCTGCTTATACCGTTCTCTTTTGAATCCCGGAACAAGTTCACCAGATCCGCTCCGCCTATCGCGAGCACATTATACTTAAGTCTCGGGTCAACGCCTGCGGTGATTGCAGCATTTATTGCGCCGCGACTTATACCAAAGGAGCCAAAATCTCGCTTATCGAACTTCTCTTCAAAGAAGTCCATCCCCACTCGGTCCTTTTGCACATTTTCGCGAAAAAGTTCTTCGATATGTTCGAAATTCTCAGGTCGCTTGAATTGCGCGTCACGATGCACGACCGCTGTATCAAAGCCGTGCCTGCAGATGTATTCGGCAATGTAATTCGCAAAAAGGTTACTACCCCCGAGGATAGGCATGGCGAAAATAAGATCATCACTCTTTTCATGACGCTGAAAGTAATCGATAACAATTGGACCATACGCGGAGTCAAGCTCAATGCGCTTTACCGAGTACTCCTCTTCCTCTTTTAGAGTTTGTTCGAGAAAATCGCCGTAGCCGCCACTATGAGAGTAGTATTGCTCTATCTCCGCGGTGCGAGCCTCTGGTCCCTGATACCCCGGGCCCTGGGGAACAAGCGCACAAGCAGAGAAGTTTAGCAGGATAAGGAGAAGTACTAGTGAACCGAAGTGACGAGCGTCTGCGCGGAAAGAGTAACGAAGTGATTTGGAGCGAGAACTCATGGGAAACCTAGAAAACCTAAAAAATCGCCTCAATAACCGCTACTACCCCCTCCGAGCCTTTCGCGCCTTCCTTGAGCCAAAGTTTAGCGATAAAGAAGCCAACATTTCTCTCTTTCTAACCCCTCGCCCCCTCGCCGACGAGAAAGATAAGTGGTCGTCACCTTTAGAAAATCGGTATCTATTCGGGACAGCTTGAGTCTAATGACGTATGAGTGATTATATCATTCGCCTCAGCGCCTAAGCAAAACTACTTGAGATTGCACAATTCTTAAGGTGATTCGTCTCAATTACACTGTTTAGACTCTATCAACCGACTCGACACCAGTTCAGACAATGCAGCAGAGATTAGTTGACCATACTCGAACCTTAGTTCTCTCAGCGCGACTTTTCGTGCTCGCTACCACATTACTTCTCAGTCTCGGCTCTGTTTCACTAGCCTCAGCCGCTGACTCTGCTTCGATTACTGAAGCATACGAAGAAATTCCTCATCGGAGAACGGAGTACAACGCCGAACTCTCAACGCTACCTCGTGATCACTCGCGATACCTTGAGCAACTGTTTACCCTCACCGATCGCGCGGTTATTCAACGAGTCGGCACGCTTCGTTGGTTTAAGAGCGCAGGTACCTCTGGCAAAACCGTTTCAAGCTATACCTCTCGCATACGCACGATTCTCTCTGAGTTTGACTTTCTCGCTCGACCTCGTGAACTTTCTGAAATTCGCGATTTGATTGTGAGAGCAATTGAGAGCCAGCACACCTATTTTAAGAATTCCCATAAGGAAATGCAGAACGGAGGTGCGTTTGTGGTGCGCGGCAAAGAGGACAAGCTTATCGGTTCCTCGCATAAGGACCTACAAAAAGCTGCTCAACTATTACTCCAGATGTATCCAAAGGAGTCAGCCCACAATCGCCAGGCTTTCGTAGATCACCTTAGTGCGCTGGATTTTATTCAGGAATAGTCGGGGCTAAGGAGGTAGTTTTTTCGCTACCTTAATTCCGGAGTCTGCGCCAACGGCGGGACGCTGATTTCGTCCACACCTTTTCCTTGATACTATGGGGAGCATGGAACCCCAATCCCAGTATCCTGCGTTCACGCAGAGAAAGATTCTCCACATCGACATGGATGCTTTCTATGCTGCTATCGAGCAGCGAGATAATCCCGAACTCCGCGGAAAGGCAATTGTCGTAGGCGGTTCCCCTAACGGACGAGGAGTGGTAGCAACCGCGAGCTACGAGGCAAGAAAATTTGGCTTACGCTCTGCGATGCCGGCATCCTGGGCAAAACAGCTCTGCCCTCATGTGATCTTTGTTCGTCCGCGCATGAGCGCCTATCGAGAAGCTTCAGGACAAATACTGAGCATCCTTCGTAGCTATTCGGAACTCTGCGAGCCGCTTTCACTTGACGAGGCTTATCTCGATGTAACAGGTAGCCTCGCATCATTTAGTGGTAGTGCGACCCGACTTGCCCAGCACATACTCGGCGAGATATTTCAGCAGACCAAACTCACCGCCAGCGCAGGAGTTGCCCCCAATAAGTTTTTAGCGAAAATTGCATCCGACATGAACAAGCCCAACGGACTGACCGTTATCCCTCCTTCCGAAGTAGACGCACTACTCGTAACCCTTCCCGTGGGGAAAGTTCCGGGAGTTGGCAAAAAAACTGAGGAAAAGATGAATTCGCTTGGCATCGCCACCTTAGGTGACCTTCGTGCGCTGGGAGAGGAGGCCGTGCGTGCACACTTCGGGAAAAACGGCGCGTGGTTTTACCGCTTAAGCCTGGGCATCGATGAGCGCCCGGTGCAAACGAGACGAAAGGCAAAATCATTAAGTACGGAGGACACCTTCGCTGAAGACCTACTCGACCCAGAACGAATCAGTGCCGAACTTCAACACTTGAGCAACGCTCTCGTGCAGCGAGCGGAAAAAAAGGAAATTCAAGGAAGAACCTTGACGTTAAAAGTGACCTACAGTGACTTCACCAAAATAACTCGAAGCGTCACTCGCCAGGAAATGTTCAGCAATGCAGAAGATATTTTCTCGGCAGCATCAGGCCTTGCCGGAGAGACTGAAGCGGGGAGCAGACCGATTCGTTTGCTCGGGCTTGGTATTTCAAATTTTGCGGGTTCAGAAGAGGTGGATCAACAAACCACGGAGTTCCCCTTACAACTAGAACTGGCCTTCGCGATTGAGCAGAAAGAATCAAACGCTCTAGGATTAGACTGATTTTTCAGACTCGATCATCTTTTCATTGAGGGACACAATTGCACGCGACAAATCACTTGCAAGCTTAAAAATCGTGTCAGGTCGTGTTTGGACGAGATTCATGAACTCATCTTTAGATAGTTGAACGACCATACAATCAGTGGCGGCAACCACTGAGGCAAGAATTGGCCGATCCGTGAGTAGAGAGACCGCACCAAACATTTCTTCCTCTAACAATTCGCCAACCTTCACCCCCGCAACAAACACATCAGCCTTCCCCTCCATCAGGGTATAGACTTGATCACCCTTTGCTCCCTCCTCGACCATCACATCTCCTTGTTGAAAAATCATGATAGAGGGAGAGAAGACGGCCTCGTCTTTTGACAGACAGCGCAAAAGTCCAGAATTCCACGCAAGCAAGTTTCCGCAATACTCACTCCACAGTTTGAGGCCTTGTGGTTGACTGGAGAGAGCTTCAAAAAACTTTTCCGTATCGTACGCCTGAAGTTTCACCGCGAATTCGGCGTAGAGCTCTGACTGGACTGAGTCCAAGTAAAACTCTGGCCCAACAAGATCGCCGGTCTCAAGATGATAGAGTAACCTCTCGCCCTGATTGAGCTTCAGCGTTCCATCACTGACAAAGAAAACCTTATTTGCATGATCCGGATTTGCGAGCAGACTTGAGCCCGCGGGAAGCGTGACTGGCTCCGGCTCTAAGCCGAGAAGCTCAATGAGCTGCCCGCTCAGCGACTTGCAGGCAACCGCGTAGGCGTCCACCTCTTTTGGTAATTTCTCAAGCGTATACATGCTTCCTCAAGTATGCGGGTCGAATATCGGCGCTCAAAGACTCACCGCTAGATTCTTTAGATTCCAAAAGAGTTCAATAGGTTGCAGCGGGATTTGGTCATTTTTCACTGTTTTACTAAATAATGCTACCTCTGCCAATTCTCTAAGCATAACTACCTTAGACTAGAGGATTTCAATGTTTTATCAGTGAATCGCTCTGGTTTGACTTGAGTTTTTGCAATCTGAAAAGCGGGTATTTCTGGTTTTTCGAACTAGATAAATCGACAAGCCGCACCTCAAGAGCGCACTACTCAGCTGACGTGGAGCGGATCCGCTAAGAGTTGGAGCACCGCTGGGAGGAGGAAAGAGAAATGGAACAAATTGGCCCATCATTGCGTTGCCCTGAGTGCCAATACGGTTTGATCACCGCAGCATTCATGAATTTCGGATTTTTTGGTAAGTCGAACTGCCCGTACTGCGGCTCTGCAATCCGCTGGTCTCTTAAACCTTTCCTTGCCATTCTGTTTGGATTGATTTCTTCAGGCACGGGAGTGTATTTGCTCGGTGAGAAGAATATCCTTCCAGCTGAATTGACGATGATACCTGCCACGCTTGCAGCAGTTGGCTTCTGCTTAATCCTTATTGGCTTACTTACCGTGCGTTTTGAGGTCATCAAAAAATACCGCGCGGATCGTCACTACGCGCCTGTCCGCCCCTAGTAGACGAGCTGACTAGCCACCCAAGATTACGAATTTAGGAAAATCGCAGGAACTGTTGTGCGTGAACGCTACGCGCGTAGCGAAGAAACTAGTCGTGCGCGGGATTGCAGATGAGGATAACTCGAATCGCGGTGAAAAACTCCAGAGGCATGCTGGAGTAAGGCCAGGTAATTTGGCGCGCGGTGTCCCCAATCATTTTCGGCAGTCGCCGCAGAGGCCACGAGCGCTTCACGAGATTCCTGCTTCGACATTGTTTCTATCGCTCGCCGACTCACTTTTAGTAGGGCGTCACTTGAATAATCCAAAAAGAGAAAGCTATTCCCGGTTGAACTTATCGTCGAATAATTCTGCAAGGTCGCAGCGAGTCCGCCCACTTTCCTTGCAATAACCAAGGTGCCTGTTGCAAGCGCTTCAAGCTGGGTGATGCCACCAGGCTCATAGCGCGACGGCATCAGGAATAGGTCGCTTGATTGCGTGATTTCCAAGGCGTCTTCATGAGGTATGAAATCAAATACGCCAACAATTCGACCCGGGTAGCGTCGACTAAGATCTGAGACAACTCGGGCGAACTCTTCAACGGAAGGATCTCCGAGCGACGGTGGCCCACCAAGAATAAATTGTACTTCTGGATAGTCGCGTAGCAGTGATTCGAGCACACTACAGTTCTCACCACTCGCTCTACCACAGAGCAATTGAATACCTTTCTGCTCAGCAAGTCTGCCCACCATAGAAATGAGCAAGGCATCCTCTCTGCCTTCTAGCTTGTACTTGGCTTGGACAATAGACTTACTGACGAGTTTGTATTGATCCATGTTGGCAACAATTGACTCATGAGTGAGCGCATTGCGCAGTAGTTGTTTGAGACCTAGTTGCGCACGAGCGTTCTCTCCTAACTGCCAAACCAATGTACGAAGAGCAGCGAGATCTACCCCATTGCTAATGCCGTACAACTTCTTTCTAGTTTTTTGAAACAGAGTGTGCAGGCCCTCTCCCCCAGACTCGGTGAGTAGTTGTCGAGCATAGGGTCGACTTACGGCAACCACTCCTTGCGTCGCGTGAAAAATCGCGGCGGCAGTGAGATTCAGATGTGTTCTATCCTCAGGATCAGAAATGCCGAAATAATGCTCATCCGCAAGATTAAGCAAAGGCCAAAGGTCCTCACCAAATTGATTCGCATACAAACGGCCCTGATACTCTCGCCCGCCATTGTGCAGTAGGTGCAGCGTTTCAACCTGACGCAAACGAACATCGCTCACATATTTCTTATCGGTTTTCAGCAAAAGCGGTATCAATCCGCTCAGCCAATCATTTGAAATGACCACATGCGGTGAGACCCCGAAGCGACGATCTCGCAGCACCTCGAGCGCTCCTCGAGAGAGGAAGATTGCTTTTCGAAGCTGTTCATCTCCGCTACCAGGTGAGTAGAGGCGATTGGCGAGCTGAGGATGGCGTAAAAAGAAGATTCTAATTCCCTGATGCTCTGCTCGGTATACTTTGCACTCTACGATTCGCGGGAACTGTACCACCTCCCGCGTATGGGACTTGTAGCTCGGTCCATAATCAATGCGAACCTTCCCGACATAATCGATAGGAACTCTCGTGCCAAGTATCATCACGCCGCTATCGATTAGCTCTTCTGCTGAACGATGCTTATTGCCCTGAGCTTCTTCATACAGTGGGGTAAGAACAGTGCAGGAAAGATTTCTTTTGGAAAGCGTTTTCGTGAGTCCTACTATTACTTGGGCGAGGCCGCCAGCGATTGCATGCGGGCCCTCAGGCGTGACAAACACGAGCTCTCCGACACCTAGATTTTGAATGAGAGAGATTACCTTACCAAGTCGACGTCTGGATATCGGCGGCTTTTCTTCTGCGTTTTCCTGTTGCCGCACGGCCTGTTCGTAGTAATCAGAGAGTCTTGCACGAAGTGAGCGATCGCTCTTTGTCGCCTCAAAAAGCAAACGACCAAGGTCTCGCACCAGGTCCCCCTTGCTTAAAGCCGCCATCTCTTTGATGAATCGCTCATAACTCACCAGCGACTTCAACACCCGCGCCTGTACCTCAATATCTTCAACGAGCTCCTCGCGAAGGCATTCGAAATCAGCCGGCATCGCCGCCTTTTGAATATCGAAGCGCGCATTATCCTGCTCTCCCACACCGAACCAGAAGCGCTGGCGCGAACCTCGGGGTCGGGCGTAGACCGTCGCACCGTAACTACCCACCTCTTCGGGAATAATTCGCCGACGGATAAGGTAAATACCGTCTGGACCTCGTTCGATTTCATCACGAGAGATTTCCTCATCCACCCAGACTGTTGGTAGACCATCCTGCCTCGAAGCCGAGGTAGGTCCCCAGTGAAGATAGAAGTCGGTTGTCGCTAAGGTCTCAGGGGAGAGGTGGAATCGAAAACTCACTTCGGCCGAGGAAGCGGAAGAAACCACCGCCGGTGGGTTAAATATCTTTAGTTCTCCGCGAAGTGCGCTTGCGGCTCGCTCGGAGAGATCCTGCAGTAGTGCAGGAGTGACTATTTCCTCTTCTAACTCACTGCGAAACTCTTCAATCTCAAGGCTAAAGAATCCAGATATCAACTGTTCACCCGCATCATCTTCGTTCAAAAGACGAAAACGGCGTTGATTAGGATTTATTGAGGCCGCAAGAAGCGAGCGTCCTGTACCAAGCTCTCCATTTAGCACGGAAGATTTTCGAGCCTGTTTCTGCAGCACGCTACGCAGGGGACCACTCTCTAGATCGGGTTCGGAGGTAAACTCGAACTGCTCGAAATCCGTGGTAAACACTTCGACAATGTCATTAAGTTCTTCGAGGTTTTCGCGCACCTGGCGATCAAGCTTCATTAATTCTTTTTCAAGATGCGCTTGAAGATCTTTTAAGGCAACTCCCAGCCCTCCATCGCGTTCCACATGGAGGTTCTCCTCACTCAGGATGCGTAGCTCACCGAGAAGAAATTCTAGAAAATTTGCGTATGATCGTGAGCCCGGTTTGAGCAGAAAGTGAATGGGAAGTTTTCGGTAAAGGATACCAGTAAAAACCAGGGTTCCTTGACGGGTGGAAAAACGAGCGACGACATCGCTGTTCTCTCCAATGATTCGAGGCTTCGTTGTTCTAAGTTTAGTTTGCTCAACTCCAGCGCTGCTCGCCTGCGCGCTCTGGACCGCTCGACCACCACCTCGCAGAGCTTGCAAAAACTCCGTGCCCCGTAAGGCGAGATTGAGACGTAAGTCTTTGGACTGAGGCGGAGTTGCTAACTGCATTAGAGGTAAACCATGGATCTTAAGTTTTCATAAGAAACGCTTTCCAAAACACAAACTTCGGAGCTATCGGAAAAACCGAAGAAGTATCGATCAATTAGAGTAGATTTGTATTAGGAGCGATGCTTAAAACTACTCTAGCAGGAAAAGAAATAGGTAAGCTCCAACTCCCCTCAAAATTAAGGGAAAAAGCTTGGTAGCGGACTTCGCTTCCCTGACTGCAGGCATTTTAACTGGAGCGAATGCGGTTGCCAAATTTTCACCCAAGATTTCAGAGCCTTGGAAATAAAAAAGACCGTGTTTGGGAAAGTGTGGACTATGAAGCACTCCCTGCAGGGAGTCGAACTACATGACAGGCGTCATGGAGCGCAGCACTCAGCGTAGCAGCCTTCCTTCACTGTAGCGGGCTACGGCGTTATGGGAGTGGATACTTTCGAGCGCCTCGACTTCAACCGCAAAGCCCTCAAGATGCTCAAATTCTCTTAGAATCAGCGCCGCATCACGGGTGACGTCCTCGACAAACTTCGGGTTGGCGTACTGTCTTTCAGTGACTGCTTTTTCGTCTGGTCGCTTCAACAAGGGAAATACCGGACTCGATGCGGCGGTTTCCAGCCTCTGGACTAGCTGCTCGAGCAAGGCGAGACCCCAAACTTCGGGGGCCGCTAGCATAAAATCTACACGGATGAATATTCTCTGATTGTGAGCACCGGCATCAGAAATCGCCTTACTGCAAGGACAGAGATTCGAGGCCGCAAGCTCAATTGATAAGCGGTGCTGTGGCTCCTTTTGTCCCTCGCTATCCTGCACCAAAAGCCGGCAGGGAAGATTCATTGAAGACACCGCACCTGTAACTGGTGCGCTCTTGAGGAAAAAATGTGGGAATTCAACGGCGATACGTAATTCATCGCTTTGTAAACGCCGACGTAGATTTTTCACAAAAGTTGAAAAATTAAGGTTTGCTAGAGCTTCTGTTCCAAACTCCTCGATACTGGAGACGAAGCGAGACATATGTGTTCCTCGAAGCTCTGGCGCCAGAGAGACCGTCGATTCCCACTTTGCTGGAACACGCAGCTCATCTCCATTAGAGCTGAGAAGTCGAAGTGGAAGAACTAGCTCGCGAACTCCTACCGCCTCAAGTCTGAGCGCTCTGTCATCTCGGCTTAATTGAAGGTCAGGTAAACTGCTGGGTTCTTTCATTTATTCCCTGCTCACTCAGAGCGGCCATGGAACGCGCTAATGGTAACGAAGCTCGTCTAAATTAACTGCGAAGGATATTTACTTCCACAATTCTCAAGCGCACCGTGTAGCACAGGCCGCAAAGGCAGCAAAGTGCAAGTATCTGTTAGCTTTTGTGCTTTGAGTCCTCTTTAGGGAGAGGAACGGCATTCTGCTCTGCCACAAAGCCCCAATTTGGACGACCGTAGAACTCAAACCAGGCAAGTTTAACGAAGTTAACGGCGAGGGCATAGACTAAGGAGAGCAATATTACTCGAGACCATGGCGCGGGAACTAAATGCACGTAGACCCGTCTACGCGAGTGATTATCGACGAAGGTGGACTCATCGTCGTCAAAAAGAGAGGGTTCACTCAACCAAGAGCCAAATGCAGAGTGTTTCTTCTTTTTAGCCATTTCAGATAAACATAATAAATTTATACTCTTACACTGTTTTGACTACTTTTACCCCTTAGATGGCTTATAAAATTCATTCAGCACACACGCCCCGCTCAGACCCGCATAACTTAATAAGCAGGTTTACCTTTATCGATAGCAAAAAAGGCGGCATCAGCTCAGGATGAAACCCAAGCAAAAAGCTAAGAATAAAGCCTACGCTCGCTATCGATGGCGAGAGAAGCATAAGAAGCAGTATACCTTTACCAAGACGAAATTCGTCGTCGGCTTCTTGATCTCGCTATTTACTAGTATTTTCCTTGGCTCGTACTTCGATAAGTACGGCAGCATAGTGCTGCGTCAATCAGCCGAAGCGATTCGCTCCGCCTGGGCCGAGGATTCAGGAGCAGGAGAAAATCCTTCGGACCTAGCTCAAGGTGCAAGTTCCCCGACGCAACCTCAGAGCCCCTCACTTGATGAAGCCTTAAGTTCTGAAGACATTGAAGCTCTTGAGCAGCGAGCGAAAGCGGTGCTCATTTCACCGAAAAAACGTTTGAAGAAAGTCGAAATTCGTAGTGCTAGCCCACGCCCAATCACCGAAGGTGTATCTGAAAACACTTTTCCCCCCGAAAGACCATCTGTGCAATCCGCACTAGAAGACTATACGGAGGAGGAATTCGAGGCATTTAGTTTTAGCGCCCCGCCAGAGACTCCCTAAAAAGTTGCCCCCATTTGCAGCTAGCTATTGCGTCCATAAGCTCAGTCTGTCACAAAGACTATTTCTGTTTTTTTAGTCTTTTATCTCGGCAGATTTTCAGGTCACCGCAGCAGAATAGAACAGCGAGCGGTTAATGTCCCTCAGTCAAGAAGCAAAATCTGCCATCGAAGAGGAAGAGAACACGCTCGCCTCCGTTCTTGACTCCTTACGCTCTCAACTCTCCTTCGGTGCACAGCGGTATCGTATGGAAACCGCCCGCGCGCGGGATCTCACATCCCAAATCGTGAACTCCCGTCGGGATTCAGAGAAACAGATGCTCTCCTCGGATGAAGCAGTCTCGCATCGACTAAGCGAGGCTAAGCGAAAGGAGATAAAATCCATCGACCGGCTGCTTGACACTCCCTACTTCGCTCGAGTGATCATCGAAGAGGAGCGAAACGGCAAGCTTGTTGAAACGGAATATAAACTTGGCACCGCGGCAAACTCAGACTGCCGAATTATCGATTGGAGGAAAGCACCAATCGCGAAACTCTACTACGAGTATTCGGAGGGAGAGGAATTTTGCGAGCTTATTCAAGGCCGAGAGCGAGAGGGAATCGTTAAGACCCGCAATAAGGTCAGCATTCGCAAGGGGGAGTTAAAAAAACTTTCTTGTAAGCACGGCGAGTTTGTTCGAGTGAAAGACGACTGGCTCTCCTCAGGCTCGGGTTCCACGGCAGGTTCTAATGCGGCTGAAACGCGAGGCTTAAAAGATATCCTCTCGTTGATCACTCCAGAGCAGTTTCGCATGATTACCGAGGACGCCGATAGTGCCGTGTTGATTCAAGGCATCGCGGGATCAGGTAAAACTACGGTCGCGCTTCATCGACTCGCTTGGTTACTTCACGAAGACAACTCAGATTTGAAGGCTGAAGACTGCCTTGTGCTTGTTCTCAGCCCAACGTTTCGTTCCTACATATCGAGCCTCCTTCCGACACTCGATATTGAAGGCGTCCAGGTGCTTACATTCAAAGAGTGGGCACAGTTCACTTTGCAGCGAATCTATAACGCCGAAACTCTTATCGGTCAGGGTCTACGATCGAAACGAGTGCCCTCACCTCCTGGCGTCGCACGGGTGAAACGCTCCCCCGCGGTGCTCCAAGTTGTGCAACGCATTCTTGCTCGCCCGGATACGCCAAACACCTTAACTCCTCATCGATTGCTACTCCTTGCGTTAGGCGAGACAAAGCAAATTCTCGACTTAGACAGCAGCCAGCTACTCGACCGAGAGCTTGTGCAAGACTGTCTGGCCTTTTGTGAGGAGACTTTCAATTCCGGCAAAATTGCACGAGGTGACGACGGTTTGCTGCTTTGTATCGCTCAAATGAAAGGGCATTTGCTTAGACGACGAGATGGTTCTGAACACGCAATCAAACATATCGTCGCCGATGAGGTTCAAGACTACTCCTCTGCCGAACTCGAAACGATCATTGCCGCAGTCGAGGACACCTCCCAGCTCACCCTCGTCGGTGATACTGGACAACAGGTCACAGAGGATGAACGATTTCCTGGCTGGGAAGCGTTACGAAATCACAAAAAATTTGAAGAGATCGCCGCCGTCTATACGCAGCTTACAGTAAGCCACCGCTCGACCCTGCCAATTATGCGCCTGGCTGATCACATTAATGGTCACCCCCGAACTACTGAAGGGCGTCAAGGAAGAACACCAATTTGGTTTAAATGCCGCTCCGAGAACGAGGGAGTCAGACAAGCGCTTCGTTGGCTGACCAAAGTGCTAGAACACTTCACAGGAACCGTGATCACCGTCGTCTGTAGGACCGCTGAGGAAGCACGACACGTAGTGACGCTCCTCACACCAAGCTTTGGCTCCGCAGTGCGTCTAGGCAATGAAGACGGCTTCAGCTTTGGTGAGGGAATTGTCGTAACCGATGTTCGACAAATTAAAGGACTTGAATTTCCCAATGTTCTTATTTGGAACCCAAGTAGACGCTGGTACCCACCGACTCGACAAAGTCGGAACATGCTCTACGTTGCTGTGACAAGAGCAGAGGATCTGGTCTGTCTGGTCACTTGGGATGCACCTTCCGCTCTCCTGCCCAATATTCGCTCGAAACTCGTTCGAGGATACGAGCCCGACGCAATTGATGAGGACTAGGAAGAGATCGCTATCACCCCGCGATTTCGCACAGCCACCTGCCCGCATCAGTGACACATTCCGAAATTTTCCGCGCACCACTGAGAGCGAGCAAGTCGCCGATGTATCGACTCTTCCACTGAGGGAATGACTACCGCTGGAGGTTTCACTTGCCAATCAAGTTCAGAACCGAAATGGGAAAATCTGTAGGCTTGTTTCGCGTTGTGCTGAGATTGCAGCAGGAGGCCAGTGCTTGATGCTCGATGACCGAAGACGGGCTCGTTGTAGGGCTCAACGAGGAATATCAACTCAGAGAGGGGGGTAGAGAGCTCTGCCACCGTAGGCAACGCTGCCAGGAGATCCTCTTGTTGAAGGTAACGAGTATCAATAACTCCCTGTGGTATTCCTTTACCTGCAATCAGCAGCGCTGCGCGATACTTCGCACTATCGCCAAACAGTCGCCGTTCCTCCACAGTAAGCGGCGTCATTTTTCGATGATCGGCAGTTACAATAAGAATTCCATTCTCGAAAAAATCCAGCTCCTGGAGGCTTTGGTAAAACTTGCCAATTTCGGAATCAACATAGGACCAAACATTTTCTTCTGAGGACACTCTGCCAAGAGGATCATGATAAGGAAGGTGGCTACTAGTGGTCTCAAGCACCATGAAAAAGCTCTGCTGTTGACTCTGCAGATCGCTTATTTGCCTTCTGGCAAGAGCATACAACACCTCATCAGCAGGACTTTTAAAGGCAAATTTGGGCGCGGCTTGGAACAATGGTTCATTATCGAGGGTGCGAATACTGTTAAAGCCAAGCCTCTCGATGAACTCCTGCTCCCCTCGAAAACGAATACTCGAGGTGGCGTAAAAATGCTTTTGATAGGATTGAGGAAGGCGGCGAATCACCGAGTCTTGCGGATAATAGGAATGGTAAAGATTCCAATTTGAGCCCGGATACTGCATCGGAGCAAGGCCCGTAAGGAGCGCAACTAACCCGCCCTCAGTATTGATAAAATTTGCAAAATAATTAGAAAACAGCATTCCATCGCTGGCAATACGATCAAAATGCGGCAAGAGGTCCCTCCGCCCGGAGGATTTCATTGAGTCGGAGGCCGAGAGAGACTCCACTACAAGCAACACGACATTGCGACCAGAGAGATCGAGGGAACCCACTTCCACAGTCGAAGCACTGGCATCAAGCCTCTCCAATTCTTCTTTCGAGAAACGAGGCGCACGCTCTCCGATTATTGATTCCGAATTGAAACGCACGGGCGAGGCGTAGTCCAGAAGTGTACCGCTGGAGCTCGGAATTGGGAGAAGCAAGAGGAAAGCCCCGAAGAGGAGTCCAAGAGAAGAATAGCGCAGGGCAAAGCTAAATACCCGACCGAAACAAAGGTAGATAAGCAACAACAGAGCGACGATTCCCAAAGCGGTGCCTTCCTTTGTTGCCGTAAGCTCGGTGCAGTAAATAATTAGCTCATTTACCCTGACCCGTGAAT
>CAYGNZ010000028.1:0-15911 GCA_964351345.1 uncultured Bdellovibrionales bacterium
CGCGAGATCAGAACCAAGACGCTTGGCATGCCAACACCGAGGAGGGCGTTTTCATCGTTCTTGATGGTATGGGCGGACACCGAGGTGGTGCACGAGCAAGTCAGAAAGGGCTTGAGATACTCTCGGGTTTAATGCGGCGAACACCGACAGGTACGATCGCACATGAAATTCGCAAAGCCTTTCAAGAGGCCGATAGTGCTATCGCCCGAGAAGCCGAAGAGACACCAGGCTATAGTGGTATGGGCACGACCGCGACACTGCTCGTGGTCACGCGGGAGATGGTGCATGTTGGACACCTTGGCGACTCAAGGGCATACCGATTGCGAGACGGCGAGTTCAAACAACTCACCGCCGACCACACTCTCGGAGCTGCGATTAAGGCCGCGAGCGACAGCCCCTTGCACAACAGATTGATTAGCGCCTTAGGTCGCGGCGCGGATCATGGAATCGATACTTTAGCATTCGCTGACCCGCATGCACCGGGAGATCGCTATCTTCTGGCTTCGGATGGAGTCACCAAAGTACTCGCAGATGATGTGCTTGCACGAGTGTTGTCGGGAGCCGAAAGCCCAGAAGACGCATTCTCGCAAATTATGGATAGGCTCGAAAACGTTGCTACAGATGATCACACGGCGGTTGTGGTATTTGTGAACTAGGTTCGCCCCGCAGAAAGCGCTTCGCGCTATTCAACGGAACTAGGTTTTGTTGTTCTCAACAGCCGACTTTCTGCGGGTTTCTTTTTGACTACTCGGTCACCCGGCTAAAATGCATGGTCACCGGCGGATGCTTTTTGTCTTCCGCTCCTCCGCGACTTTCGCAAGTTGAGGAGAAATGATCCTTGTCCTTGAACTTAAGCGTCGTTGCACCCATACTCATGTCGTTCTCGGGAGTCAGGCCCTCTACCTTGGTCACATCGAGCTTCATCATATCCTCGCTGCTTTCAACGAGTGAAAAGTGGGGGCGATTTCGCATCATGCAGTAGTGGGTCATGGCCAACTTGCCATTGTCATCGTCGTAGTAGACGGAAACCATTTCTTCTGGTCTTCCCGGAAAGATCGTCTCGACTACCGCACTACCACCTGCCGTAATTTTATACTCAGTGAATACCTCTTCGTTCTCTTTGCCAAACATTGATGTGGTCGAGCGCCACTTGCCCTCAAGCGCTTTGATTCGCTTGAGTTCGGCCGAGCTATTATCCGGCGGCGGCGTTGGTGCTTTCTCGTGCTCAGCGGTATCAGCTACGGCTGTAGTAGTAAGAAGCAGGCAAGCTGCAAAGAGAAGATTGGAGAGGTAAAAGAGTTTCGTTTTCATGGAGTTAGAGAACTAGATTCCACTTAGCTTGTCAATTGTCCGCAGCAGTATCGAGGCATGATCGGGGTTAGCACGGAAGGGGTAGGGCACTTGAATCGTTCAGTGCGTCAGCGAGACCCTCGTATCGGGCGAAGTTTTTTCTAGTTGGCGCAACTTTTTTAAAAAGCTTGCGATTAGACGGGAGAGGAAAGAGACCCGAACAACGTTTGTGGAGTGTTCCCATGAATCTGATAGATCGTGAATTAGAAGCTATTGATGCAACCGGTGCCTTGGCCTGGAGCTACGTTGAGCAAGGCGAGTGGCGAAAGGCTCGACGAAGCTTGAAGAAAATACGAAATTCCTTCTGCGTGACCGAAAGTGATCGTTTGCATGTCGCCATCAACGCCGAGATTCTCTCCCGTCAAGGGAGGCAAGAAGAGGCGAAGTCAGAAATACGCAAGAATCTGTACAGTGTATGGAGCTACCCAGAAATTTGGGATTGCTACAATCGTCAACACGCAGTGGTCGGCGAGGGCACGAAACAATTTGTCTTAAGCATCAAGGGCTCGAATACATTAGTTGGCTCAGGGCATTCTCTAATCGGTACCATCGTACTACTTGCAAATTCCGAGGATGAAGCGCTGTCGTATCTTCGCGAAATCGAATTGTATGGAGATGATATGACAATTTGGCGAGTAAGTAGCAGCGCGATGTTCCCGGATGCCTTCTTACGGCGTGGGATTATCAGTTGTCACCCGTTTGTTGATGCGAGCGAGTATGAGGAATATTTTAGAGAGTTTATCTGCTGAAACTTATTAAGCGAACGCCTGATTGACTCCTAGTTCGCCAGAGCAGTAGTAAGCGGTCGTTCACGTTTCAATGTAATAGAGCTATCAGGGTTGAAGTCATATTCAGCAACGGTCCCCGAGAGCGCTCCGGCAGGAGCATTGTGGGTGATAGAAATTTGCCCGAGACTCTGAGCGGGAAGCTCGGCGAAAATCGCATCACTTCTGGTGTTACTCTTTGCGTTGAAAATTTGCTTATCTACCAACACGTTCCCGCCGCTATCGGTGATAGTAATTGCGACAGGTATGTCGCGAAATGCCTTATTTTCTATCTCGATGATCGCGACCTCAGCAAAGAATCTGTTAAAACTTCCATACAAGGTGGTTTCACGGCAATCCATCGAGACGTCAGTATTTGTGGTATTCAATCCAGACTGATCCTGCACGGTCACCGTATGAAGTCCTGACTCTGTGGCAGTGTAGGAGAATCGATTAAATGATTGTCCCGAGGCAAAAGCTTGTGGTGTCGCAACAGCGGGATAGTATTCGCCGTTAAACGTAAAAGTCATGTTTGCGTTACTAGGAGTCATCCCACCAAAATATACAAAAAAATGTCGGAACGAGCTCGTGACATCGAAAATATAATTACGAAACACCACGCATTCGTAGCTTTTGTTGGCAACCAGAGCCACCATAACTTTTGTTGAGTTCTCGAGCGCATAGCGAATCTGCAACGGTACTTCATCAACGGCCCAACCTACTTTGGCTTGGAGTAGGAACAGAGTAAGAATCACAGTACGAAAAATTCGGTTCATGCTTCTACCTCAGTTCTTTTCCGCAACCTTCAGCGGTCGTTCTCGTTTTAGTGTAATTTCACCGCCGCTGCCGAAATCGTATTCCGATACTGTTCCTGAGAGGGCGCCAAAGGGTGCACTATGGGTGATAACAATTTGTCCAAGGTCAGAGGCGGGAAGTTCAGAGAAAATGACATCTGTTCTCGTACTCGCCCGCGCCACTGCCGGCTGCTTATCGACAATGGTAGTTCCTGCGCTATTGATAATGCTAATCGCCACCGGAATGTCTGCCGTTGACCGATTCTCTAATTCTACAATTGGCAGTTGAGCGAAGAATCGATTGTAACTACCAAATAAGGTTGTTTCACGACAACTTGGAACTGCAGTAAAATTATCACCATTGATGCCCTCGACATCCATGAGTGTGAAGCGATAGTCCCCTGTGGTCTCTGCGACGATTGCGACTCTCGTTCGGTTTTGTTCTTCCGCGGTGATAACGCTCGGTGTTGACACCGGCGGGTAAAGACTCCCGTTTGAAGTGACCGTAACTGAGTTACTGTTTGGATCGATCACGTTATTGAAAACGGAAAAAGGGCTCGTCCCCATGTCATAAAAACGCGTCAAAATGACACATTCATAGCTTCTGCCCGCAAAAAAATAAGCACGCAGTTCGGAATCCGCATCATAGTTCCCACTTCCACGTGCATTGTACGCGGCCTGGAGAGTGCCCTGTTGCGCGATGCAATTCGTCGAGACGAATGCCAGAAAAAAGAGGGGCGGCAGTAATTGGAGAGTAAATTTCATGGCATACCCGCAAGGCTGTGAAGTTGCCAGAGCATATAGGAATCTCCTCGCTAGATCTAGTGAGGCCAACTCGGCGCAAATTGGTGTAACAGCAGGTGATTTTCCCAAGGTTGTATTTTTCTACGCGGAGTCTTACTTCTAGGGCTCTCTGGAACGAATAAAACACGGGACTCTACGCTACACCAATGACTCTACGCTGCAACGCTTGGACCGGACTGGTCTCGATACTACTACTCGCTTCCGCATGCTCTTTCTCTGCCTGCTCCAATGGTGGAGCTTCCTCCGCGGGGTCCGGTGAGGAGTTTCCAATATTTGATCAAGATAAGTCTGCTGCTCGCAATTGGAACGAAGCATTGTTATCAGCCATTCGCCTTGACCTCGCCCGACCAACCGTTCATGCGCGTAATCTCTTTCATTCTTCTGCGGTAATGTATGACCTTTGGGCGGTATTTGATCCAAGCGCAGATACCTTCTTCCTTGGCCGCACCGTTGGTGGCTTTCGTTGTGCGTTCAATGGAGAGCAAAGAACGATGCTCAGAGAAAGGAGCGAAGATCCAGAGGCAGGCCGTACAGCGGCGATTAGTTATGCGATGCATCACTTGCTGACTCAGCGCTTTGCGAGATCTCCAGGAGCAGCAACATCCCTGGCTCGTTTCGATGCCTTACTTTCTGCGCAAGGCTTCGACCTTACCTTTGCCTCAAGAGATTTCCTTAGCGACGGGGCACCAGCACTCGGTCTGTATCTTGCCGATTGTGTGCTGGCATTTGGTTTACAAGACGGCTCCAATGAGGCGCAAGGATTTCGAGATCAGTCATACCAACCATCCAATGTGCCCTTCGATCCTGCGGCTCCCGGCGCACCAGGTTTGCTCGATCCCAACCGTTGGCAACCACTTGATCTCGCAGTTTCAATCGATCAGTCGGGAAATGCAGTAGGCAGCGAGCAAGCATTCCTCGGCGCAGAGTGGGGACAAGTAGTGCCCTTCGCGCTCCGCGAATCAGACCTGACGATCTACGAGAGAAATGGCTTTCAATATCCGGTGTATGATGATCCTGGACCCCCCGCATTTTTACGCGGGGAGGGGGCTCTGCCCGAAGAGTATAAGTGGACGCACTCGCTTGTCGCCCTTTGGTCCAATCATCTTGATCCAGATGATGGAGTGATCTGGGACATCTCGCCCAGAAGTATTGGTAACACTGCAAGTCTACCGATGAGCATTGCAGGGCTGCGCGATTTTTATAATCGGCTCGACGGCGGAGTTCAAGAGAGTGGATACCGCATTAATCCTCACACTGGAGAGGAGTACCAGCCACAGCTTGTCCCGCGCGGCGATTATACTCGCGTGCTTGCTGAGTTTTGGGCAGATGGACCGGATTCAGAGACACCACCGGGACACTGGTTCACCATCGCGAATCAAGCGGTAAGTGATCACCCAGAAGCCTCCAAGCGCTACATGGGGCAAGGGGATGAGCTCTCTGAGCTGGAATGGGATGTGAAACTTTACTTCGCACTTGGTGGGGCAATGCATGATGCAGCAATCGCTGCCTGGGGCGTGAAAGGCTGGTATGACTATGTGCGGCCTGTCTCCGCCATTCGCTTTATGTGTTCTCTTGGGCAGAGTTCTGATCCTGCTTTAGCAAGTTACGATCCTGAGGGTATTGAGCTCATTCCCGGACGCATTGAGTTGGTACAAGTTGGAGACCCTCTTGCGGGCGAGGCCAACGAAAATCTCGGCAAAGTCAAACTTCATGTGTGGCGGGGTCCGAATTTTATTCAGGATCCGAGCAGTGACACCGCTGGTGTAGGATGGATTCTTGGTGAGAACTGGTGGCCCTATCAACGTCCGACTTTCGTCACCCCTCCGTTCGCCGGATACGTCTCTGGTCATTCCACTTTTTCTCGAGCCGCTGCTGAAGTGCTCACTAGCTTTACCGGCGATGAGTATTTTCCTGGGGGGATGGGTGAATTCCTTGCTCGTAAAAATGAGTTTCTTGTATTCGAACAAGGACCAAGTGTTGATGTAGTCTTGCAGTGGGCGACGTATCGCGATGCTTCAGATCAAACCAGCTTGTCTCGAATTTGGGGCGGCATTCATCCGCCGGTTGATGATATTCCGGGCCGAGTGCTGGGTATCAAGATTGCCGCACAGGCGATGACGTTTGCAGATGAGCATTTTCGCGGAGTGCTTGAGTAGCGGGTCGTCCTTTCGTCGCAATCCCGAACAGAAAGTATTGCGTTCTAGTCCCTCGCTCATTGATCAAGCTTCATCTCTTTGATTGCGGCGGGAATCTGGTTTTTAAATTTAAAGAATCCACTTCTCGCATGCGGATACAAATACGAGTCCCAACTCCTTTCTGCTTCCAATAAAAGTTTTTGATCCATACCCGGCTTTCCTTTCAAAGAATCGAAGAAATCTTTCCAGTATCCCGTTTTTGGTTTGAGTAGGCCCAGAGAAGTCTGCTCTTTCTCCTGAGCTTGTTCGAACAAACTGAGAAGTTCCTTTTCTGTTGAGATCGATTCCGAGTGCACACCGAAAAACGTACGTGCTCGAGAAAGTGCATCGTTCAAAGCGGACTCCCGAAACTCAAGGACAAGCTCTGAAACCTCTTGTCTCTCTTGCAGCAGCCTGGGGCTGAGACCGATGATATGTGTCACTTGCTGTTCTGAGAAAGGAGAGTGTTCGGGATACAAATCTTCGTCGTGCACGAGGAGGACAATTTGCTGATTGGATGAAATCTGCGTCCTTGTCGTGGGGTACTCAGAGGGTGGTGGTGGTGAGAAGGGTTCAGTCGTAATTGTGGAAAGGTCAGGTTCAACGAGATTCGTAGGATGAAATCTGCCCGCAGTGAATTTGTGAATGTTCTGTGAAGTAGCGATGTAACGTTTGCCTTTTGTATGCAAACCAGCGACCCATCGCCAACTTAGGGTGTTACTCGCTGAATCGCCATCGAGTAAATGGCGATAGAAAAAATCAGCGCCAAGTTGCCACGGTAGTTCAAGAAAGAAAATCCAAATACTGGCAAACCACATACGCGCGTGATTATGCAGATAGCCAGTAGTCCTCAACTCGTTCACCCAGAAGTTGAAACACTCGTGGGGGCTCTCAGCGTTACACGCAGCTTGGTAGCGCGCGTGAGTATCAGGAGAATCTGCAATTGCTTGTTTCTCCTCACGGAGCTGACTGAGATACTCATCCCAAATCTGAGGGCGAAGTTCCAGCCATCCTTTCCAATACGAGCGCCAAAACACTTCTTGAATGAACTTCTCGCTCGCGTGGTAAGAATGCGCGGCTAAGGCCGTGCGGACGATCTCCTCTTCCAAGATTAGACGTGAACGCACAAAAGGGGAAAGGAGAGAAATATTTGTACGCTGCTCCGGCCCGAAGTCGTAATTGCGTTTTTTCGCATAGTCCTGGCCCATGGACATCTGGAAGGCATTGAGTCGATTCAGCGCTTCGGCTCGAGAAGCAAGCGAGAAGTTTTGCGATGCCAAGTTCTTCACCAAAACGACCCTAATAAAATGCGGCAGCAATCTACCCTGTTTTATTCATATCTTCGCAGCGGCAATGCACTGCCGCTCGCATGACAACAAAACAAAATTGGCTTTTTCAAGAAGTTTCCTCTGCCTACTGACTGAGTTTACGCCAGAACCTTACGGATAATCGGAGGAGAAGGATCCTTTAGTAGAACGCTCAGGAATATGGATTGATTCAATTTATTTATCTGTTACAGTTACGCCGATGCTCACGTCTCACGAAAAATTACTCAAGAGTCACGATCTAAGTCTTACCTCCGTGCGGGTAGCGGTGTTGGAGGTCTTAGATACTCATCCTCATGTTGATGCTGCTTTTGTCTACGAGAAAGTCCAAGCAAAAATTGCAACGGCTTCGAAACAGGCAATCTACAACAATTTGAGCACGCTTGTGGAACACGGAATTGTTCGAGAGATAAAGCCGAAGAGTTTTGTTTCGCTGTATGAAACAAGAACGGGTGACAACCACCACCATATTGTTTGTCGAAGTTGTAAGGTTGTCAGGGATACTGACTGTAAAGATCGGGCTCCTTGTCTAACTCCAACTGATGATCATGGCTTTAGTCTCGACCAAGCGGAAGTAATTTTCTGGGGCGTTTGCCCAACTTGTCAAAAAAAGAAAACCAATCGGAGAAAAAAATGAGCGAACAAACGCAAGGAAAGTGTCCTGTAATGCACGGGGCTATGACCTCAGCAGGGCCATCGAATACCAGCTGGTGGCCGAACACACTGAACCTCGATATTCTTAGTCAACACGATACCAAGTCAAACCCGATGAAGGCTGACTTTAACTATCGAGAAGAGGTGAAGACACTCGACTTTGCTGCTCTGAAAAAAGACATGCTCGCGCTGATGACGGACTCCCAGGAGTGGTGGCCTGCAGATTGGGGTCACTACGGCGGGCTGATGATTCGCCTCTCCTGGCATGCGGCGGGTTCGTATCGTATTTCTGATGGACGAGGTGGTGCGGCCACCGGAAACATTCGTTTTGCGCCACTGAACTCTTGGCCAGATAACGTCAACCTCGATAAGGCTCGAAGACTTCTTTGGCCAATCAAGAAAAAATACGGCAACAAGCTTAGCTGGGCAGATCTGCTCGCTATGGCAGGAACGATTGCGTACGAGAGTATGGGATTGAAAACCTACGGCTTTGCCTTTGGGCGTGAGGATATCTGGCATCCTGAAAAAGACGTGTATTGGGGCTCTGAGAAAGAGTGGTTAGCGCCAAGTGATGAGCGCTACGAGGATGTGAACAAGCCAGAGACTATGGAAAATCCACTTGCTGCCGTTCAAATGGGACTGATTTATGTCAATCCCGAGGGAGTAAACGGTAAGCAAGATCCACTTAAGACGGCCGCGCAAGTGCGAGAGACTTTTGCGCGTATGGCGATGAACGACGAAGAAACCGTCGCCTTGACTGCGGGCGGTCACACGGTCGGAAAATGTCACGGACATGGTGATGCGGCCAACCTTGGACCAGAGCCGGAAGGCGCAGATTTTTGCGAGCAGGGTTTTGGCTGGATGAACCACAAGAGCCGAGGTATTGGCAGCGATACGGTGACAAGTGGTCTTGAAGGAGCATGGACCACCAATCCCACGAAATGGGACAATGGTTACTTTCATTTACTGCTGAACTACGAATGGGAGTCGAAGAAATCTCCTGCCGGTGCCTCGCAGTGGGAACCAATCAACATCAAGGAAGAAGACAAGCCAGTTGATGCAGAGAACCCTTCAATTCGTCACAATCCAATTATGACCGATGCGGATATGGCGATGAAGATGGATCCCGAGTATCGCAAGATCTCAGAGCGTTTCTACAAAGACCACGAAGCGTTCTCTGATGCCTTTGCGCGTGCCTGGTTTAAGCTGACGCATCGTGACTTGGGACCAAAGGAACGTTACATCGGACCAGAAGCTCCAAAAGAAGACTTGATCTGGCAAGATCCTGTTCCTGCCGGAAACAAGGACTATAGTGTTGATGCAGTGAAGGCAAAAATCGAGGCCGCAGGTCTGTCCATTGGTGACATGGTTGCTACTGCATGGGACAGTGCGCGCACGTTTCGCGGTTCGGACTTTCGCGGAGGAGCAAACGGAGCTCGTATTCGCCTTGCTCCCCAGAATGACTGGGAAGGGAACGAACCAGAGCGCCTTCAACGGGTCCTTGCCGTTCTTGAGCCCATTGCGAAGGAGACTGGAGCAAGTCTTGCTGATGTGATCGTGCTTGCCGGAAACCTCGGACTTGAAAAGGCAATTAAGGCGGCAGACGTTGATGTCGCAGTGCCGTTTTCGCCAGGTCGTGGTGATGCTTCAGAAGAAATGACAGACGTTGATGCGTTTGAGCCACTTGAACCAGTAGCAGATGGCTACCGAAATTGGTTGAAGAAAGACTACGTCGTATCTGCGGAAGAACTGCTGCTCGATCAGACGCAGCTCCTGGGGCTCACGGCTCCCGAGATGACGGCATTGATCGGTGGCATGCGCATGCTCGGCACAAACTACGGTGGAACCAAGCATGGAGTATTCACAGAAAACGAAGGTGTTTTGAGTAACGACTTCTTTGTTAACCTCACCGACATGTCCTACACTTGGAAGCCAAAAGGTCCAAATCTCTACGAGGTCTGTGACCGTAAAACAGGCGAGCCCAAATGGACTGCAACGCGTGCGGATCTGGTGTTTGGTTCAAACTCAATCCTCCGTTCCTACGCCGAGGTCTATGCGCAGGATGACAACAAAGAAAAGTTCGTAAAAGACTTTGTTGCAGCCTGGACCAAGGTGATGAACGCAGACAGATTCGACTGCTAATCAATGTGAGGCGCTGGGGATCGCCCAGCGCCTTTTTTTGGAGAATCAAGAAGCTTTGATTATTCTAATCGCTTCGTTGGGCAGTGAGAAAGCTGCCCACCTCTTCCGCCCCCAAATAAACCGCAAGGCTTCGAGAATCGCTATCGCAGTCCCGGCTTTGCTCTCCCTCGACAATTAGTCCAAGCACTTGCTCCC
The DNA here is from genome assembly GCA_964351345.1 of uncultured Bdellovibrionales bacterium. Lineage (GTDB taxonomy): Bacteria > Bdellovibrionota_C > UBA2361 > SZUA-149 > SZUA-149 > SZUA-149. The sequence goes on from CAYGNZ010000028.1 coordinate 10,203, forward strand.
CCTCATTGCCTTGTTCCGTCACGACCGCACCACCGGAGTCGCCGGGGCAGGTACTGCCGCCGAGGCTGCTTGGCTCGGGGCGGAGTAAAAATATCTGTTCAGAAGCATTACTCTCAGCCGTGACAAGAGCTGCTCGGGGAAGTGCCGCCGTGCTGTCCTGCTCAGTGCCTCCAAATCCGTAGACGATAAGTGTTTCGCCGAACGGAATGGAGCTTTGAGTGGTGACGATGTTCAGTGGCTGGATAGACTTTTCGCGGATATCGTTTTCAATGCGCACTACCGCGAGATCGAAGGAGGCATCAGTCGAGCTAAAATATCTGGGGTGAATTGCGATTGAACTCGCTGCCTCGCTACTACCATCGGCAAATTCAACAATCGGCAACCCCAAAATGCCGTCAACACAATGCGCCGCCGTGAGTAAAGAGTGTGGTGTGAAAAAAAAGCCAGAACAGCTACCTCTGCCCTCAATCGAACTTAGCTGTAGTTTTACCAAGGGGATATTGAGACTTCGACACTCCTCTCCTCCATTGATTGCCAAGCGGCTGCAAAGCCTCTCCTCAGGCAAGGTTGAGGAGCTTCCACAAGCAACAAGCGTGGAGCAAAGCAAACCGAGTAGGCACTGGCGCAGAGCAGTCAAACCCCTCGGCTTAGTTCGTCGGAATATCCGGGGCATAGTTTGCGATGAAATCAAGAGTTGCTGCGTTTTGAATATCAACAAAACCTGAGATGAGTGCAGGAAGGGTAGGGCAGGCAATACCGAGAGGGTTTACCGTAAAGCTATTAACGCCAATCAGCGTCGTGACGCCATTGACGACTTGAACCGCGGGACCGCCTGAATCACCAGCGCAAATGCTAACGTTCCTTGAGCCTGGAAAAGTCGAAAGCAAATTACCTCCATCAATCGCCTCGATGACAAACTCAGCCGACTTGAGTTCTCCCACCTGACCGAAATTATTCGTTCCGTAACCAAACACGGAAAACTCCTGGCCGGGCAAGCTTGGTTGACTAAGCAGTACCGGAAGAGGTCCGATTGGAGGAGAAGGCACTTCAGACAAGGTTGCCATTGCAATGTCGAACGGAGATCCCGTCGCACCTGTGTAAAACGGATGAATCGCAAGATTAGAGATAGCCAGAGGTTGTCCCAAGTCTCCACCGACAAACACGCCGAAGCCAAGCAAGGAATCGCCAAATTGCTGCGCTGAGGTAACAAAGCAATGCGCCGAGGTGATTAAATCATCAACCGTGACTAAGGCACCGGTACAAATGAAATTCGCATCAGGCCCCTCTGCGGTGTCAAAAACCGCGTAAATTGCGACTACTGGTGTGCGGGCCGATTGGTTGCACGATTCACCATTGAAAATTTGTTCATTCCCGGAGCCAGTCTTTGCCACAAGCGAGCCGCAGGCATTACCACCGAGGTCACTCCCACCACCGCCGCCTCCGCCACCGCCGCAGGAGATCGAGCAGGTAAGGATAGTGGCGCAGACAACTAAAAGTTGAAGTGGTTTCATTTGAGGCCCCTCAAGTTTTCGGAGTAGAACGTGAGAGAAGTAATCCAGAATTTTCAAAATTAATCAAAAATTATCTATTTTAAGGCTTCCTCGCAGAACCCTGCGAGTATTTCCTCCATGAGTGTAGCCTGGAAGGGACTTACGCCGTCTAGAGCGAAATGAAGTCGGCGCGAGCGGAGTGAACGCACTAGCACCGACTTTTTTGCTCGGTGCAAAACCTACCTGCTACGGCCATACTCACAGAGTAGGGCCCATGCTCGATGAGCACTCAAGCTCACGCCCGGCGTTTGCGCTTGTTCAAGTCCGAAGTTAAGAGCCGCAAGCGGGCCCTCACTTTGAGCAAGTGCACTGAGCGCCTGATCAAACGCTAGGCCTCGAATAGCTTCATCGGAATCAACAAGCAAACAGGAAAGAAGCGACTCCCTGTCTCGATCAAGCAAACGAGAACCGAGTGAACGTAAAGCTGCTACTCGCTTGTCAGATTCAATCTCTGGCTGAAGGTTGGCTACCGCTTCTGCTAACATTTCATCAGAGAGCTCATTGACCTCCGTCGCAAGGCTTGCTGGTGAATCCGAAGATCGGCGGGGGGAAGCAGGCCGCTTCGCAAGCTCCCAATTTAGTCGACCCAAACGTCGCTGGCGAATCTCCTCAAGACTTAATTCCGCCTCTCCGTAGAATTGCTCCACGATCTCAGGCGGCATAAACGCCGAAAGCATTTCACGAGTCACGAGGTTTCCCTGGACCACGGGCTTTACCAAAAACCCGTAACGAAATTCATGCCCCAGCACGCTCAGGGGAATCGGCTCAATCAGCGCGAAGGGCTTCACAAAGCCAAATGCTGCAAAACGAAGTACCGCCTTGAGCGCGATCGCATGCGCTTGCGCCATCTCGTCAGCTTCGTGTGCAGCACCTCCGCCTGACTCGCTCACATAGCGAGCAATTGCAGCTCGCTCACGTTGATAAAAGTTCTGAAGCGTCTGACAGAAGAGGTCTTCAATTTCACTGTCTCCTGGCACCGCAAGAAAGATCAGCAATTCAAAACAGCTTTGTCCGTGATTGACGTTTACTTCTTTCATTAAGCGCGCACGAACCGCTGGGTCACTGCGCCAAGCTTCGATGTAGGGTAACAGAGCGTCAAGACAGGAGTGAAATTTCGCCATTGCGATAATCGTGAGGCGCTCCGAGCCGGATGTGACAGACTCAAACGCTCGGGTGACTTCGCTGCGGGCGTTTCCTTGCGGGTGAGGAAGGTGCAAGCAAATTATTTCAAACAACGCTGAAACATTGGAAAACACCATGGCAAATGCCTTTCTACGCTAAAACCAAGATATCTCCGCCTACGCGGACGCGAAGCTGAAAACTTCGTGTCCGTGCGGCACAATAGCTTCCCAAGTAGAAAGTGAGAATGAAGAAGGGATGGAACTCCCACGCCAGAGGGTATCACAAGCTGCCGCGTGACTAAACTTTGTCAGGAAGAGGTAGTTTGAGGCGGTATTCGCAATACTTCTACCGCGGAAGTCGTACTAGAGGAACGCCTATTGCTGAGAGTCAGTCGGTACTTTGTGCTCATTTGTTTGCCGACAATTGAGAAAAATCATAGGGAGCGCTCTTATTTTTCAATCCCGACACGAGGCAGACAAGAAGACCAACGGCAAGTCCGAGAACGCTAGCGACGACAATAAGATAGGGATCTTCTTTAACGTTTGCGTAAATTGAAAGGGGAGTTCCAAGCAGGATAGATAAACTCACCGCCCAGAAGGCACCATTCGCACTAAGCCTTTTCCAGCAAAGAGCAAGCACGGTAGGAAATAGTCCTGCCGAAGCGAGTGCGCCATACGAAAGAAAAACCCAGAGAAGTTTTGGTTGCAGCAAGGCAACGCCAGTGCCGGCGACCGCGGTGAGCAGCATGAACCATCTCGATAATCGAAGTATCTGATGATCTTCAGCGTTCGGATTGAAGTAACGTTTATAAATATCGACCGTACCGAGAGAGCTTGCCGCACAAAGGGCTGAATCCATCGTTGAGCAAAGCCCGGCAAAGGCCATCAAACAAAAGACATAGACAGCCGCTTTCGGCAGCAAGTAGGCAATTACTAATGGCGCAACCATTTGAGGGTCGCTGACTTCAATAGCACCTTCTCTAACAAGGGCGGCCCCGATAAATCCCAAGAGCGATAGCACAATCGGGACTACGCCAAACAGAATGCCTCCGTAAATAAAGGTCCGCTTGACGGCATCCTCTCGAACTGCAAACGCGCGTTGCCAAAACATCTGATCACCAAACGGGCCTGCGAGCAGGCTCACCGTCATTGGTATCCCCATGGCGAAGGCAATCCAGGGGTCAAAGAGATTTCCGTGTGCACCATCAACTCCAGAGAGTCCCATCGAAAGAGTACTCAAACCACCGGTCTTAAATAAACAAAGAGGAATCAAGACCAAGGCGACAATAAGAATGATGAACATTTGAATGACATCGGTGAACACAGAAGCTTTTAAACCGCCCAGAAGAGAATACGATAAGGCAATTACTGACATACCAACAATCGCGACATTGATGTTAATACCACTAACCGCGTGAAGCAGGGTTCCACCAGCCAAGGCGTTAATAATGATCGCGCCGAATTGATAGCCAAAGAACACGACAAGAAAGGCGAGATGAGTTTTCTTATCTTGAAAGCGTTTTTGAATTGCTTGTGGCAGCGTGTAACCCGCGGGCATGAGCTTTCTTATCCGAACGGCAAAAGGAGCAAAGACAAAGAAGCAAAGAATGTTTGGTAAGGTGAACCAAAAAATTCCGGGTAATCCTTTGGTAAATGCTTGAAGAGAGCAGATAAAGATTGCCGGAGCCCAGATCCAACTAACGGCGATACTAAATGCGCCGTTCCAAATTGAAACTTCACGGTCTGCAACAAGGAATCCATCGGCGCTACGTTCGGCATGAGTTTTAAACCACACCAAGGCGATCATTCCCGCTCCAAAAAGGAGTAGAAGGGTGAGACCTTCTGAAGGGCTTACTACATTCACAGAATTTACCTCCGTTTCAATTTCGTGGAGTCAGCGGATCCACATTTCTCAAGCCTCCCTGCTCTCTGTCACTTAGGACTTTTTGCAAACGAGGAAGGCCAAACACGCCAATCGAGAACAGCCAAGTTTGTTGTGTGAGCGTTCAGTTGATTAGCGACCGAAACAGTGCCACTATTGCTACGAGTGGTAAATATCGCCATATATGGGTGACTATCACCATTACGAAATTTATTGCATAATGACAGTATGTTAATTGCCAAAAACGTTGGGCAAAAAATTTAAGCCTCAGGACGCAGAGGAGGCCAGTTTTCCTCAAAAAGGTCCCTTACCCGGTGAATGCGAATGTATATCGAGCTACTCCAAGAGCTAGGACTCTCCAAAAATGAATCGCAGATCTATGAAGCTCTGCTACGAGGTGGGGAGCTCTCGGTTGGGCAGATCTCGGTGAACTCCAAGGTGCATCGGAGAAACGTCTACGATGCCCTTCGTCGTTTGATCGATAAGGGTTTGGCCTTTGAAATTCTCGAGCGATCGGAAAATCGTTATCAAGCAGTTGAGCCGGTAAAGCTCATGGAGTTGGTAAAGGAGAAAGAGGAAAGAGTCCGTTTGGCGCTACCTGGTCTTGAAGAAATGTATGCCTCCGTCCCGCAAGAGCAGGCGGTCTACATGTATCGCGGACTTGAAGGCTGGAAGAACTACATGCGGGATATTATTCGACTTGGTGAAGATTTCTACTGTATCGGTGGGAAAGGCGGGTGGATGGATGAGTCGACGAGGAATTTTTTCCCGCAATTTATTAACGATGCAGAACGAAAAGGGATTAAATTTTTTCACCTCTTTGACCACGAGGTAAAAAAATCTGAGCATGAAATAATTCGCTATGTGGGGGATCAGTACAAATTCTTACCGCAAAAGTATTCCACCCCCGCATCCATCGATATCTTTGGTGATAGAGTGAATATCGTTTCAAGCATTCACTTAGGGGGAATCGATGAAGATATCTCTTTTACCGTCGTGGTGAATGCCGCAATCGCGAATGCCTTTCGCTCCTGGTTTCAGTTGATGTGGGATCTTTGCCCCGAGTAGGGGCACACCTCGAATCTGGTGATTTTTGTCACTGAAAATGCTATTACAGGAGCCCACAATGTGGCTGGTGCTAAGCCCAATCAACGCC
>CAYGNZ010000029.1:0-15902 GCA_964351345.1 uncultured Bdellovibrionales bacterium
CATCCTGATCCAAGCGGCAAACTTGCTCTATGACCCCGAGCATTTCCAGCAAAGCCTCAGTGCCGTGCGGCAAGTGCCAGAAAGCGCGAATCAAGACCTGTTTGTAAAGATGTGTCTTGCGGCTTATGACGAACGGGTTACGCAGCTCAATACTCAGGCGGCGAAGGCGCAGCAGGAGGCGCATCAGATGGCTCGCGTTGCAGGCGACTGCCTACGTGATGCCGATATGCAAGGTGCGCTCTCTGCCTTGATTCGTCGAACGCCTCAAGATGTTCTTGGTCAGCAATCCACAGAGATGCTGGATAGAGTTTGTCACGGAGTGAGCAGCTCTACTCGTCTTGACTCGTTTGAAAGTATGCTTGCACTTCTCTCCATGCCTCTTGAGCCTGGAGTTGAGGAGCTTGTTGATTCTTTCATTTCGCCAAGAGCGCTACGGACATCATTGGCGAGCCTGAACTCGCTGCTCGATGAGCGTGCGGAAGTTGCGAGTTCGCGCAAAGCTCGAGTGCTTGAGAACTTAGAGCAAGCACGATCTGAGCGCGTCACCGCCGCAACGGATTTCGTTGCAAAGACAGAGCAGGCTGGTCGTACCCTTTACACCGCGGAGCTTGCGCAGTGGAGAGCGGTTTCGGGTGAAGAACGCGAGGTGTTCGAAGCTCATTGTCGGAGTGAGTATGGACTGCTTCGAGATTTGGCTGGTGTGAAGAACATCTTCATCCCCGACACATCGGTAATCATTGTCCATACCCATCTGATCTGTTCTTGGAACTCTGCAACAAATCGTATCCACGAACTGGGCGAGTATCGGGTAGAGCTTTATGCCTCTGATAGCATCGGCATCTTGATGTATAATCTCAGTGGCGTACGACACCAGTATCAGGGACCGCATATCCCTGATGAGGGCAACCCATGTCTCGGAGGCCTATCCGATACGCTCTTTGGTCATTTAAGGCGCCGTGAATTTTTCAACGCGGCTCTTACCGCAATTCGCTTTCTGGTGGATTGTGTGAATCCGAATGATCCTTGGGGCAAGTATATCGATTTTTGGCCGTCGTATCCCGAAGAGGACTGGGACAAGCGCTATGCTGATGGAGTCGAATCTGGGGAGATACACCCCTTCCGACTACCCCAGGGGATGTGGCGATACCTTGAACGTCAACGTCAGCACAATCCGAACTATCGTTCGCGGTTGCTGGATGCGAAAAACAACATTCCTTCTTAACGTTTCCCTGTAGAAAGGAGGCAGTGAAATGCCTGACGTGCAAGTGAAGGGGGATTGGGAGAGGAGGAACGCTGAACCGTGGAAAGATCTCACTCGTGAGATTCTGCTTCCTGTGGTTCGGCGAGAAATTACTCTTCATTCTTCCGCTTTCAAAACGAGAGAACCGTTGCATAATGGTGTTTTTAACATCCATTTCTGGTGTTCGCCTCGTCCAGGTAGACTCAAGGGATGTTGCCTTTCATCCAACGGGTCAGGGCTTTGTTTTTCAGGACCCCACGGGCTTTCCAGTAGCAGAGCTACTGGGTCACCCCGGGGATCCCTACTGCGAGCTCTACATCCTCTACGATATGATTCGTCGAGGCACTTCCCGGGAACTCGGAATTGCTCGTAATTTATTCGAGCACGTTCAGAATTTTCTTGAGGCAAGTGAGTCGAGCGCGGGTGAACAACATCCTGCCCTTTGGCGTAAGCAGTATCGAGAGTCGCAAACCCTTGCACTGCTCGGGATGCTCACTGCGAATGATGCAGAGCCAAAGAGTATCGAAGTAAAGCTGCAGCGTTCCGAGAAGCGCTTTCTCAACTGCAGCTTTTCTCAATTCTTCACGGCGAATCGCTTGATTTTGATCCTGTGCTGCAACGTTACCGCACAGAATTAAAAAAAATTGCGGCAAACCCCCTATTCGAGGAGTTCGGTAATCGGACCGGTGCGAATCGAATCGAGATACTCACAAAGCCGTTGCATTGCACGTTTGAAGGAAAACGTCGGCGCATCGGGCCTATGAGAATCACGATGGATTTCAGTTCCTACCGGATCTGTTGGTTCAATCTCGAGTCGACTCGTTCGCTCGACTTCTACGGGCAGACGGTGTCGATGCAGGCTCCTGGAGTAGACGCTGATGGAGAGGCCTTTGATAAGAGCTTGCTTGCAAAGACTTGCTCTCTTCTTGGGCGTGGTCAGCTCGCTCAAGCGTTCCAGCTCGCACTAAACTACGTGCAACAACTCAGTCCTTTGGCCGATTGGGCGAGTAACGCCGCTCTCTGGCCAGAGGTAGAGGAAGGAGAGTTGTCATGAAGCTATTCTTTATCGCGGGTCCCTCTCGAGAAGAGAAGCGTCAACTGCGGATGAGTAAGATCATCCACATGGACTATTCTCTGGGAGAGGAATTAGGGATTCTCGTGCCTGACTACCATATTCCAAACGTGGAAGCGGTCGCACCTCAGTTAATAGGAAATCCAGTCGATGTTGGATTCGACTGGCTCTGGAAACTGGAGCGAGCTGAGGGCTTTGAGATTCCGATTTCCGTCTCTCGTTGGCCGAACAATTATGTCGGCCGATGGATGTATGCCACGCAAATGGAGCTTGCTTCCGTGCTTGGTACGCGTCCGATCGAAATACGGTATCGCCTTCCCAACGCAGAGTACCCTATCGACGAAAAGACCTTCTACATCTTTGTCAACGCCTCTCCCCCTGATGCTTCACGGAGACGCGCTGCCCGAGAGTATTGGGGTATCTTGACGCCCCCTTCTGATCGGGACATGCATGCGGTAGATAAGGCTGATTCACATCAGCTGATTCGTTCTCCGGAAGGCGATGCGGTGGCATGCCTTATAGAGAATGCGCTCTACATCTTCCCCGACATTACTGCGGTGACCTCGTGGAAGTCGGTCAACGGTGTGGCGATTTATCGCCAAATTCTGCGACAAGCGGCGCGACTGCTTACTGCCGCAGGCGAGAATGAACCCCCGGCGAGAAGTACTGCAGAGCTGTTTCCCGAACCCTCCCAATTACAGTCACTTGATCGAGCGCTCAGTGTTGCCACTGCGCACGTTCGGCAAGAGGTTAATGGGAGTCAAGCGGCATCAGCGTGTAGCTACGAATCGGCGGCACTTAATGCCGTTAATCTCCATGGAGTCGCAACAGTCCTGAGACTAAACGATCGCTGTGCTGAGCTGCTTTCTCCCGAGAGAGGAGGCCGAGAGCCCAATTCGCCGCGTCTGGTTGCCGAGCGCCTGATGGATGATCCACGGATTGAGAATGTGGTAGTTCAACCGAGCTACGTCCAGGTCTCAACCACCGATCTCCTCATGCGCGATATCAACTGTGGCCATACCTATCGTCTCGGTGAAATAGCGCTTCGCTATTCTTTGCGCCGTTGGGATCACTCAACACAGCGCAATCGCGTGAGCTATTCAATTCGAGCATGGAACTTAAGTGAACTTGTCCGTTTCGACCGCGCACTCTACTCCCATCCGTATGTACTACAGGATCGGGAGCATGATATTCGCGGTCCCTACGGGGGTAATGTTCGCAACATACTCAATGAGCTCGCCAAGCGCGGCATGTTTGAGGCCGCGCTCAATGTGAAGCTCTCGTTTCTTCAGACTGTTGATTCCTCTTTCCCTAATAACGGGGCTCCTTTCCGATGTTGGCGTCGTCTCAACTAGCTCGTCGCTAGTTCGCAGACGTTCAAATGTACCTGCTTCATAACGCGTTTGATAAGGAATACCACTATGTCAACGGATGATTCCGCAAGACTCGACGGCGATGATCTCGCTGCATGGTTTGCTGAAGATCAACAATGGCCCGCAAATCTGTCTGGAGGCAATGATTCCCTCAGGAATCGAAGTCGACGAGGATCTGCGTTAGGAAGAGAGGAGCCATACTATGGCTCCTCTCTTTGGGTTGAAGAGCCACTCCAGGCCTACGGCGTGAACTGGGTATTTCCCAGTGGCTGGCGACCGAAGGTGGTGATTCATCCGATTGTCCAAGCCCGGACACGCATGTGGACGGAGGCAGCCGCACCCTATGAGGTCGGCTGGAGCCTTGCCTGCGCGCTGGATAAGTTTGGCAATATCCATTTGTTCGAGGCTGATTTGCCCGGTCAAGATGTCTGGTCCGCCGAGTACAAGATACGCAAAGGCGACTTTGATGAGCAGGCACAGCGTTGGATAGCGGAAAACGGCGGCGAATGTCTGCCCTTCATGCGTGGAGTAGGTCACTCACACGTGCGAATGCCGGTATTCGCCTCGGCCCAAGACGAGGACGAGCAAGAAGGGAATCTCAACGCCTACAAACATTTGCCGTGGGCGGTGCAGCAGATTCTCAATCTTCGTGGAGAGATGCTTGTTCGCATTCATCTCTTTGGCGCGGGATTACAGGAAAGAAGAGAATGGGGTTACCCCGTTATCGAGAATCCTGAAATCGTCTTGCTCGACCCAATGGCTCTGCCGGGAGACTATTTGGCGCAGTATACTTCTGAACTCGCGCAGCTTCGTGAGAAGTGCGCAGAAGAAGTAGCTCAGCGGCTTCGCCGCTGGGAGGGACGCCAGAAAGTTGAACATGGGCAGATTGCTCCTCAACAGTTAGAGGCTCTACGAGCGAAGCTCGCTGATAAAGGCGGCTACGTTGAAGTCGAACGTCCTGCAAAGGGCGGCAAATTGGAAGTCACCGTTCGCTATCCTGTCACTTCAAGAGACAAAAGCGAGGTGGCGGAACCAACGGGAATCCTCGCAAGAGGCATTGATTTGCCAGTCGAGGTATTCGGTGATCGCCCTTCCGAGGGTGAGCAAGATCAAACCGTACTCGATGCACCTTTCACGAAGGGAGGCGAAGAATGACCGTTTTCTCAAACGCACGTTTTGCAGGATTCCTTGATGGCGTGGGGTTCTCAGAGACCTTTCCTGGACTAGAGCTCATTGGTGCTGACACGAAAGTGGGCAGCCATGTGGGTATCGGTCTGGCGAAGTTTCAACTCCAATTTCGTCCCTGGAGTTCCCAGACATTGCAGAGCACGGCAGGAATGGCGTATCCGATGGCATTCAGCGGTTTGAATGCGGCGGAGGCCATGAGGAAACTTGTCGCCGCGCATACCACGGCACAGCTTGATGCCTGTCCGGAAGACCCCGAGCCTAGTTTGCTCAGGGACGGACGGCAGCATTTTGGCAGGGTCGTGGTGCTTTGTCAGGACACGCTGCTGGGCAACGCTGAGTTGTTTGAGGCTGGCGTGGCTGCAAATCCCAACGTCGACTACTTTGTTGATATTCGTGCGCTCGGTGGTCAAGGGGTGGTCTACTCCTTTGACCCCAACGACGCTGATAACTGCGAGCTGTATCGCAAAACGCTTGGATGCGCCGAGCAGATACCGCCGGGAATGGGATTGCCGTTTCAAACGGCGTTTCTCACGGCGGCTGCCGGAGTGTCTCAGGTAATTAACTTCGCCAAGCGCTGGCACGCACCTGAGCGGGAGTTGGCCAACTCCGTCTATGTTTCAGCGAATCCTCCCTGGGTCGACAGCGCTTGCTGGACTCATGATGCCTGGGGTGATGAGGAGCTGGAAGAACAAGAGCTGGTCTTGTTCGATGCCCCCGATCCCCTGGTACGAGTACCGGAACGCTTTGTCGTTCTTGGGGCTGGTGCCACAGGGAGTCAAATGTGCTTGGGGCTGGCGGAGATGTACGGTGAGAAGTGTCCACCAATCGAAGTCTTCGACTTCGATACTCTTGAGGGAGTAAACGGACACAACACCGGCTACGAATTTGCCCAGCTGCTCGAACGCCAACCAAAGGTTGAAGCACTTCGCGATCTGGTTACGCGCTACACCGGGCGTGATGTGATCGTGCCCCGTTTTGAAGAAGTTGAGAGAGAGAAACTCAGAGCAGGAACCCAATCTCTCGGACCTGTTCTGATTCTATGCCCTGACTCCATGGAGGCTCGTCGTCTGTGTTGGGAAGAGCGAGGCAGTGATCTGCACGCGATTCTTGATACGAGAATGGCGAGAGGGGGCATGGAGTATGGTGGTATCAAATTTGTTGATCCAAGTAATCCCGTGCACGCACGGCGATACGGTACCACTTTTGCTGAAGTCGGGGAGAGAAATGCGGGATGTGCCTATGCCCGACAATCGCTTCGCCACGTGGCAAGCATGGTTGTTGGTTCCGCACTCACGCAATTAGCGCACTTCAGCTCCTTTACAGATTGGTCTGACGACCTAAGCCACACGGCCCAGGTCGTCACGCAACTGCCTTCAGTTACTTGGTCGCGGTACGCCGCCAACGCTTGACGTTCCGCGGTGCGACGAGTAACTCTAAAAGGGCCCTTTGCCTTGCTCTAGCCTTTTTTGGTGGTTCCCTAAAACCACCACCAGCAAAGTCAGAGTATTGGTAATGAGTTGCAACCTGTGGTCTTGCCGATCCTGCCAACGGTAGGGCTTACCAAGTTGTAGCTGGTAGCTGACGGAAATGGACTGGGGATCCGTCGTTGTTCAAAGCTGCCGGAAAACTTCCCCAACTCCGTTGTGTGCCGCCACTTGTGGCGCAAGCAGAACATCTGGCATTGAGCTGCCGCGAAGGATGACTGTTTGTTGTGTACACGAGACCAAGCGAGAAGGAGAGCTACAATGCTCGCTTTTAAGAAGCCTGTGCACGCCACGGTTATCCCTGGCGACTTGGGCAAGATTCAGGGCAGGGCTTATCAAAACCCGGCAGGAACGGCTGCAGTCGTGGCGATCGAGTTTGATCGCAAGACGAATCCCAATCCTACCGTCCGGGATGCGATTGTCCAGTTTCTGGATAAGGCAGGGTTGACGGGAACGGTCCGTCCCGAGGCACTCAACGTCGTCCGACATGGCGCCAACAACGTAAGGGTTGGCGGCAGCGAGGCGTTGGCCAACGGCGATGTCCTGTCGACAGTGTCGATTCGCAGGGGAGGCGCAGATGTCGATCTCGACGCGCCTTTCCACCACGGCGATACCCTCGGGGTCGTCGGCGAGTCGTACGGAGGTTAGTTAGTTCCGGTTTGTCTTCGTACGAGCCGGACGTGTAGGGTTGTGCCCTAAGTAAGTCCTGGGAGTTACTGCCAGTAACTCCCAGGCATTTTCATTTCCTAGCGTAGAGCCATTTCAAAAGAGCGTCCGCTCAATACAATTCCCCATACAAAACAAATTAACAGAAGATCGAAGATTGAAACTTTAAGCAGTGAGGATGAAGAGAAAAGAGGAGCGAGCAGACCGGACATTTCCTGCCAAGGATGAACCGGTCTGCTCGCAATGAAAGTAAACGCTTAGCGACAGACGAGACTCTTCCCTAAAAAACCAAAGTCACGTCGAAGCTATGCGTGGATTGTTGAAACTAGGCTTGCGCGAGGTGAGCCGCATGCACAGGACGCAGGCGGCCAATCACTTCCTTCGCAGCCTCAGCGACAGCACCGTGGTAGGCGCCTCGGCGTAGAGCCCGTCGTCCCATCTCGCCGCTGGTGTCAGCTGCGAAGCGGTCGGTGGACTGGGTGAGGTACCATTCAGCCGCAGCGATGCGCTCAGCGACGGCTTGCGCTTCAGCCAGTTCGACAGCTTTCTGAGCGTTCTCGACGGCGACCTTGGTAACGAAGCCGGCGGCGTGCTTCATGTTTGCCGCGTTGAGCTTCATCTTGGCCGTCGCGATCGCTCGGCGAGTCTGTCCGGAGACAACGCGCTTGCCGTTCTGAATCACCGAAACCATCCGATCTTGCACTCGGGCGTTGAGGCCATCACCGTAGAACAGCTCGGGGATCAGACCCTTCATGCGCCGGGCGAAGCGATTGTACTTCAGATCGTCAGGCTGAGCGAGCGCCGTCGATGCGAGTCCGTAGGCCTGCTTGCCAGCATAGGCAATGCCACCGGCCATCGCCACGTAGAGCAGTAAGGATTGCATCGGGATATTCCCGGAGCCGGCGTCAGGTGCGGCAGCGACCTGCTCGTCGTTCGTCGGCGCGGGCGTATTCTCGGCGGTAAGCTCGGTCTGAGCGACGGGCGTCTCCGCAGGTGCGGCCTGAACTTCTTCGGCCGGCGTCAACTCGGTCGCCGCAACTTGCTCGGCATCGGGCTGGGCCTCCTCGGAAAACACCGCAATCAGCTTCGAGCCCGTGTCGAGCGTCGTCTGAAAGGATTCACTTTGGCGGACTTCGTTGCCGACGTACAGCGTGCACGCCAACATGATCAAAAATCCAAGACGTTTCATTTTGAAACTCCATCTAGAGTAACGTGGTCACCCAACTGTCCAGTACAGAAGGGCTACAGTGAGTCGCTATCCAACTTCCAGGGCGACCCATCCTGTTGGTCATAAACAGGCCAGACCAGAGCACACACGAAATTCTTGATACCGTTCGCCTCCTTTCGTAATGGGACCAAAAAGATATAAAACAGGCAGGGGCGAGCCCTGAACCTGATAAAACGTATGTCCGATCTTCTCGATATGAATTTAAGATAAGGAAACGCGGTTATTGCTTAAGAACTAAGCAATTCCGGTTGATACATCTTAGTTAGCTGAAGTAAATTTTTCGCGCAAATGAGAAGAATTTTATCGATTTGCCTGACCAATGGCTAACATTTAGCTAACCAATCTTTAGCCTTGTTTTTGTATACAAGATACTCGATTGCGCTGTTTAAAGGCGCCGCGGCTGGGCAGTCTCCGGTCTGGAGAGCGCTTAATTTTCTTTCTTCCGTGAGAGCAGCAAATCAAGGGGTAATGACGCCGTGATACAGTGAATACCAGCTTGCATACTACGCAGGGAGGTCGGTGACTGATGCCAGAGCACCTTCGAATTAAAATCTTTTTCCATGACGCTCGAAAGTTCTTTTTGAGCACTGCGATACGCCTCACGTAACTCCGGGTTTTCGCTCTCTAGATTGTTCTGTTCGACAATGATAGTTCGTTGTCCCGCGGGATTGCGGACCTCCAGCCAGTTAGCGAAGGTGTTGTAGTCGTGGGTTCTGACCTGCTGCGCAGGATGGGCAATCTGAGCGCCGTTCTCTAGTAGCTCGATATACCCCGGATAAAAAGTTGAGGAACTTGACGGTGGGGGCATAGTAATTCGTATCACCTCAAAGCCAGTCTTACGAAGAGTCGCGGTATTTTCGTCGAGCACCGCCGCGGCTTGAGTCGTGGTCTCAACGTGCTCAGCAAGCGGGATGAATTTCTCGGGGATATCTCCCACTAATAGTTTGCCATCCATTTCTTGGAGGAACTCGTCGACATGGCCTGTGCCGCTCGAAGGTAGAGCTTTCAGGATGAGAACCTGTTCAACGCCAAGCGCTTGTTTCAAACGATTGCGAATTTCTGCTTGATCAATATCTGGGTTGGCCGAAAGCACGGAGTCACTCACGGCAACATACGATTCTCCGGCTTGGTTCACGCCCAGGTTTACTACATTGCCGAATTCAATGTTTAACTTCAGTTCCCGAACAGGCACCTTGAGAGCTTCCCCAACCTGGGAGGGGATGCGATCACCGATTTTATTAAGGTGAGGGCCGTAGCCGGCGTCAATGAGCGCGAATTCTCCTGACTCTGGATCTTGACGAACGAGCGGAAAAAAATCTCTGACAAACAGCTCAGCTCCAGAAGTGGTAATGAAATGCACCTGTGCATCAAGTGCGGGATTATTCTGCCAAGCGCTTAGATCTTCGCTCTCAGAGACCAAGAAAACAACACTGCCCCCAGCTTGGGTTATCTTCGAATAAAGCTCGCGGTCATAAAGGTCTCCCTGATCATCGCGATACATCATTACAATTGCTTCATTCGCACCGCCTTCTCTCCAGAGCCGCCCGCTTGATGCTTTAGGTAGTTCGAGCGTATCGACCTCAAGTTTTTGAGTTGCCTCGGCTTCGGAGGTGCCGGGGACTGCTAGGGAGTCGAGAGAGTTCTCAGCTTCTTGCTCCCTTATTTGAGCGGGATTAGGAGACATCAAATTTGCGCAAATGTAATCTTAGTATTCTCTTAAGGTTATGAGAAAATACGCAGATTTGAAGCAATTCTCTTTAACTACATCCGCATGAAGACTCTCTTACTTCCCTAATGGCAGCGCATCTCTATGAATTCCATGCACTTAGCAGCTAATGGCTGAGGCAGAAGTTGCAAACAAGTGAAGCACAATTGCGAAACAAACAATTGCTAAAATCGGTCCAAAATTAGAATTGCCGACTGCGAAGATCAAATTTGTGGCAATGTTGGCGCTACCTGTGTTCTCGTCGCGTTGTTCTAATTCGATATTCATGATGCTCTCCCCCCAATGAGTTTTGAACTCTTGTTATCAGCTACTAAGAGCATTCTAGGCTAAGAATGCTCACGAAATGATCACAGAAGGATAACTTTTCGATTGAGACTGAAGCAAAAATCTAAGCGTCGAAAACGCTTAGATTTCTAAAAGATCTTGAACGAACAACGACGAATAACACTTACTTGCCAGAATTAAAGACCTGGCTTTCAATTCTGGTATCTTGCACGTAACAGTTGCTAGGATCTTGAATTGAGGGCCAAGTTTTACAGTGCTCTTTGGCGAGTCCGCGGTCCTCGCAACTATAGGGACAGAGACTGCGAGTGATGCCTCCTTTCGAATCGATGATGATATACTCAGTTTTTTTGAGGGCATCAGGTCCGGTATGCAGCGTCATGCTGGGATGTTTTGCATTTTGCAAGCGAGTTTCTGCACTTACCTGCTTGTTTTCTTGCTCCGGTGATGCTGCCGGCTCTGCCATTGCCTGATTAAAGTAGCTCAACGTTAGTAAGCCCAATGCAAGTAACTCTAGTCTTCTCCTTTGCATACGCTCCTCCATTCTTTTAGCTGCCCGCGTTCTATTCTGCCTTACTCATCATCTCCGCCTAGACGATATCCCGCACCGCGAACGGTGATAATGAGTTGGGGCTTTTTCGGATTCGTCTCGAGTTTATTCCGAAGATGGCTAATATGCGTGTTCACGCTGCTATCGTAATTCACCAGATCCTCACCATAGACTGCTCGGACAATATCCTCTCGAGAAAATACCTTACCTGGAGTAGAGGACAGTAGCTCAAGGATAGCAAATTCGTAGCCCGTGATCTCGACTCGTTTGCCTTGCTTGCTGACGGTATGTCGGTCAAGGTTCAATTCAATGTCACCAAATTTCAAGAGGCGCAAACCGCCACTGTTGCTCCCCGAGGCACGACGTAGGACGGCTCGTAATCGAGCTTTTAGTTCCGGCGCGCTAAAAGGTTTGGTAACATAATCGTCGGCACCGAACTCAAGTAATAGGACTTTACTTACCTCTTCACTATGAGTGCTAATAACAATTATCGGCACCTCGGCATTTTGTTCACGAATACGTTTGCAGACCTCGCTTCCTTCCAGGCGTGGTAAGTCATTATCGAGCAAGATAAAGGCGTATTGATTGGCGAGCGCCATCGACAAGCCTGTCTCACCATCTGCGGCTGAATCAAGATTGTAGCCCATGTGATCGATATGGATTCGAATTGACTCTACGAAGTCTTGATCGTCTTCGACAATCAGCGCGGTTTCTCTGGCCGTCGATTGCTCGTTCATCTTCACCTTGTCTTCACGCTACCTTTGCTTGTCAATGAAAGCTAAGCACTGCGAGGCGCTGTTTTTTTGCTGGTAGAAAGAGGTTTCTTGAGTCATTTTATAGACTAGCGTGCCCCGAGTCGCAATTAAAAGTGAGTAGCCTGCTAATGCAAGCGCTGCCAAAGCTTCGTGAGAGTCAAGTGCTGCAACGGACTATTTTGTTTCTTCTTTGCTTTCTCGCTTTACGAGGTGTTTCCGCAGCGTTTGCCGAAGGTCCGCAAGTCTTGGATGTCTGCATAGGTGCACCGAGAAGCACTACTGAACAAAGTCGAGGGGTGCCGCTTGATGGACTTTGTCCCAAGAACTTTGCCGCGTATGGAGGAACGGTTGGTAGGGCAGCAAGAGGGACTGAAGCCGCCGCAATTGGAGTGATCCCGTTCTGTTGCCCTTTGCCCGCGGCAGATGTTCTCCTCGATACCCATGTGTATGTAGAGAGTGAATGTCCAAAGGGATTTGTCGTCACGGGAGTTGACCCGGTTTTTGCTCATCCTGGAAAGTATATGTGGAATAACTATAGTTTGTTCACCACGAATCGTTCTAGTTCCGACGTGGTGCGCTTGCGCTGTACGAAGATAAATATGGAGAAGTATTCTTTAGCAGAAGAGCGGCAGGGAATATTTTGGGGCAATAGTGCTAAAGAATGGCGAGAACCTCTTCGGATAAGTTGGAGCGAAATACCCCCCGCACTTCGCTACGGTATTGGCAGAGTTTCGGAGTACCAATTTTTTGATAGTGGATGCATTGGCAATCCGTTCGGAGCCTTGTTGACCGCCAAACGTTCAAGGTATTGTCGTGATATGGGTTTTAGACCTTTGTTCTACGCAGCGAAAACAATGAACGCCGATATCCCGCTCCCGGTGCAAATGTATCCTGAGTGTCTTTATGTAAAGGACTACCTTACCGAGTCCCCCCAGTGTGTCAGATAGCTCGATAATGATACCGCAACGTTTACGCTCTCTCGCGGTCAAACTCTCGCTTAGTTTCCTAGGCTTGGCTCTACTCTTTAGCGGTATTCAATTCACCGCACTCTATCAGTTCTGGAAAACAGCAGTTTTTGAAGTGCGTCAACGTACGTATTGGGATTTGGCAGAAAACCTTGCGGAGGAAATCCGTCCTCTTCTTGAGCAGTACAAAATTGAACACCCGAAAGTAAAGGAAATGCTTTATAGATTTGAGAAGCGTCATCCGGGTGAAGATGTGATGCTAATCAATGAGGACGGCTATCTTCTCACTACTCGTTCGGAGTTGCGCGTGACCACTCGAGAGCGAATAAACGCATTCCTTACCTCAAACCCCAAACGTTCATTACCGTTGTATGCCCACGATTGGAATGACAATCCAACTATTTTTTCTGTGGCTCCAGTACGGATAAAAGGGAAGCCGGCATATTTGTTTGTCGATCTGTTCGGTGGCTCAAGCGATGCGACTTCTGCGGGAATCGGCGATCGAATCATGTTTTTTGGCGGTTTCGTGGTGAGTGTAATTGTCGCTCTCGTCGTCACTGTTCTTGGGTTAAGTGTGATACTTCTCGCCACAAAACGTCTTCGGAAGCTGATTGATGTTGTGGGGCGATATTCTGCGGGTGAGTTAGATGCTCGGTCTCCGGTTACGGGTAATGACGAGGTCGCCTTGCTTGGTATGGAGTTTAACCGTATGGCTGATGCCATTTCTGCAAACCTTGAGGCGCTCAAGCGAAATGATGAGGAACGCAGGGAATTGATCGCGCAAATATCTCATGATCTGGGCACACCAATAACTTCCGCACAAACTTCTCTTGAAGCGCTCTGTGATCCAAGCACCACGCTCGAATCAGCAATACAGGAGGAGCGACTTGCGGGAGCTTTACGGAGCGTCAGTCGAGTAAGGCGACTCTGTTCTGATTTGCTGGAACTCTCAAAGATGGAGCTTGCCGCGGTTCAGCCTAATCCTGAAACGCTCGATGTGCTTGAACTACTTTCTGAAGAAATTATTCCTCGGCTCACTTCATTCGCAAGCGATCATTCAGCGACTCTGTCACTGCATTCCTCGCAACAAGAGATGTATGTTCGCACGGACATTGGCTTGCTTGAGCGAGTGCTAAGTAATCTAATTGAAAATGCCATTCGCTACAGCGAATCGGAAGTTCGAATTGAGGTGTCTCCGGCACAAGATCCAAACTACTGCGATGTGAGAATTCAAGACTCGGGAACAGGAATTTCTGAAAAAGAGCTCACGCTTCTCACAAAGCAGTTTTATCGCTCTGAATCAGCTCGCGAAAAAAATCCTCATGGCAGTGGTATTGGGCTTGCGACAGTGCGTAAGCTGCTCTTAGTACAGGGATTAGAACTTTCAATTCAAAGTAGCGAAGGTGAGGGTAGTTGCTTTTCCTTTCGGCTTCCCCTCGATTGCAGCGACGAGATGAAAGAACTGAGCTAGCGGACGTCAATCCGCGCTAGACTGTGAATCTCTTAGTTGACATATCGAATTGATTTTCTTGTAAGATTCTTCGTTTCGCTCGGTCGGAGCAACGTGAAAGCTGAATGCTTTCCGTGTTTTGCTGATTTTTTAAAGTTTCTAGTTATTTAGGACGATTATCGGAACGAGGAGTAGTTTTCTTCAGGGAACTCGTGCGCCTCAAAATCAAGGCAGAGGGATGTGCCTGGTACGCAGTAACAAGGAGTTGTACTTATCGTGGGTAGTATCACGATAAATTCGAATATTGCCTCACTTAACGCGCAGCGCAGGCTCGGGCAGTCAACACTTTCTCTTCGAGATTCTTTCACTCGCTTATCCTCCGGCCTGAGAATCAATAAGGCTTCCGATGATGCCGCGGGCCTCTCAATCGCAGAGTCCCTGAAAACCGACCAACGTGTATTCAACCAGGGCGTAAGAAATCTCAATGACGGAGTCTCTCTTCTTGCGATTGCCGATGGAGCACTCAATGAGCTCAGCAGCATCACCATCCGATTGAGCGAGCTTGCAGAGCAAGCGGCAAATGGAGCGGTAAGTAATACCCAGCGACGGGCACTTGACGAAGAAGCGCAAGCCTTGAAATCTGAATATGTGCGAATTGCTCAAACAACCTCCTTCAACGGACAGAATTTGTTTGACGGCAATTTTGGGGATTTGCGATTACAAGCGGGGTTTGGGCAGAGCGGGGGAATTGTTTCGGGCTTGGGAGGTGCGATTGGCACTGGAACTTTCGACACTGGAATCACGACATCGGTAAATTTTGGTGCGTACTCCGTAACAAGTGGAGATTTTAACGGGGACGGAATACTTGACGTTGCAACTTCATTCTATGGAGTGGCTTCTGCCGAGGTAATGCTTGGAGTTGGTGATGGAAGCTTTTCTCAGGGTGTAAGCTTTAACGTCGGAGATGAGCCTTATTCAATCACTACCGGCGATTTTAATGGAGACGGGGTTCTTGATCTCGCGACGAGCAATCAAGGTGATGACAATGTGAGCGTTCTTCTTGGAGTCGGAGACGGAAGTTTCTCGGCCGAGTTGAATTATGATCTGGCGAATTTTGCCCTTCCGTATTTTATTCGTTCTGCAGATTTTAACGGTGACGGTTTAGATGATCTTGTTACGGCCGACGGAGGTGGTGGTACGCTCAGTGTGCTCCTTGCGAATACTGATGGAAGCTTTCAGGCAGCGACGCGTTTTACTGTTGGTGCCGGGCCAACTTCGCTTACTATTGGCGATTTTAACGGCGATGGAATTAAGGACCTGGCATCAGCCGATTACGCAGGTGACAGCGTTTCCGTGCTACTGGGAACAGGGGATGGCAACTTCTCTGACGCACAAACAAATTTTGTAGGATCTGGGCCATTTGTGATTGAGAGCGGAGACTTCAATGGTGATGGAATACTGGATTTAGGCACGTCGCACAGCGGAGAGATTAATCTACTTTTTGGTTTAGGCGATGGAACTTTCAGCTCGGTTACCACTCTCAACGCGGGATCAAGTGCGTTTCTGACGGCTGGTGATTTCAACGGAGATGGCAAGCTCGATTTACTCACGGCCAATACTGCCGCAAACGATGTTCTCGTGCTCCTCGGAAATGGCGATGGTAGCTTTTCCGTCGGCACGAGCTTTGCGACCGGAGCGACGCCAAAATCAATATCTACAGGCGACTTTAATAACGATGGGGTTCTAGATTTCGTCGAGTCCGCAGCGGCGAATGTGATCACCTTTATCGGAACCTCTGTGGATGGCGTCGGTGCGTTACTCGATTTTTCTCTGCAAACACAACGTGATGCACGAAATGCATTACCGGTGTTTAAGGAAAAGCTCAATCAACTAGCAGCACAGCGTGGGCAAATTGGAGCGTTC